>JAUVWC010000183.1 GCA_030604325.1 Candidatus Zixiibacteriota bacterium
GAAATTATCCATGTCGCCACAGATGATGTGGATCTTGCCCACAAGCTTCGGGCCCACCGAGCTCCAGTTGGTCTCCAGGTAGTGGCGGATGTCGTAGTTCTCCTTCCAGTACTCTGCCACCTCCTGATCCATCTCACCCGTCTTCTTGTCGAACAGCGGCTTGAAGTAACCGTCGTCGCCCAGGGGGCCGAACACCGCGCTCCAGATGTCGAGCTGCTCGCCTGACCTTCCCTTGGTACCGCACACCAGTTCGTAGTAGTTCCTCTGCCGGGAGGTGAACTGGACCTCACCCCGCCAGTTCCGCGTGTTGGCGATGGGTACCCGGATGGTGGTCTGGGCCCGTATATGCTCCTTGTAGAAGGCGTTCCGGTCCTCGTAGATGTTGATCCCTTCCACATTGCGGAAGTCGACCGGGTCGGGGGCGAAGGACCAGGTACCGCCGAAGAAGTCGGGATGCCAGACCTGGAGCGCCAGGGACTCCCACCCGCCGGTGGAGCCACCCGTCAGGACGCGGGCGTAATATTTGCGTATGCAGCGGAACCGCTTCTCGATCTCGGGGATCAGCTCCTGCATGATCGCGTCGCCGTAGGGACCCACGTTCACCGAGTTCACCGCGTAGGAGTCGTCGAAGTAGGGGCAGGGGTGCTGGAAGGTCACCACCAGCATGCGGGGGAAGTCCTCCGCTATCCATTCATCGTATGCCTGCCGGCCCCGGCTGCGGGGAGAATCTGGCGGACCCTCGAACCCCACCGGCGCGCGGGTGGAGAAATGCCCCTGCCGGTAGACGGTCGGGTAATACACATCGGGATGTTCATCGTAGCCCTTAGGTAGCTGGACGGTGGCGCCGATATAGATGGGATGGCCCCAGAACTCGGTAAGCAAGCTGCTCTGGAACCGGAAGCGTTTCACCCACTCGGTGTCGGTCGGGAACTCCCGCGGCGGGATAACATCTGTGATCTCCAGTCTGATGACTCCGCGCTCCCCCTCATCGGGGATCGTTCTTACAGCAGACGGATCGATGAACACCTTCCTCACCGTGCTGTAGATGTTTCCGGGCGAGCGGCGCCAGTTCTGGCCTTCCCACTGGTCCATGTGCATCCACACCGTATGGCAGTCGGCGCGCTCGAACTTCGTATAGACGTTGAGCATTGCCTGTGCATAGTAGTATCCGGCGCCGAGCTCACCGAGACTCTCGACAGGCGATCCCAGCGTCGAGCCGTCAATCACCGCTACCTCGCCGGGAGAGAAGCCCTCCACATCGACTCCGAAGAAGGGAGCGCCCCGTCTGGATACCTGCAGCCTGGGTTCGGGCTGGTCGCGATCCGAGAGGATCACGAACACCCGGCCGGTCACCGGCTGCGTCCGCACCGACTCCGGCAGTGAGACCTCGAACCGTATACCGCTGCCCACCGGCGGTGAGGATGCTGACATGAGAATGACGGTGATTACCAGACCGGCGGTGACGGCAACGAGTGAAAACAACGTGCGTCTGCTGCGAATCACATTCCGGGGCATCGCGGATCCTTCCTGCGGTGCTCAGACCTTCTTTTCCATCCAGTCGGCGTAGGCCTTGACGGTCTTCCACTGGCCATCGCCGTGAAGCCCGGCCTCTTCGAACACCTTGTGGGCCTGGCCGCTTCCCAGATAGTGCCCGTGGATAAAGGCGTGAACTGTGCGGCGCCTTCCCTCGCTGGACGTTACCCAGCGGTACATGGTGGGAAGGGTCAGGCCGGTAATCCCCATTGCTTCGGCAGCGAGTTCATCAGGATAGATCTCCTTCTGCCTCTCTTCGGGGAGCAACGAGAACAGCTCGGCACTGGAAACATAGAAGACGTTCATGTTCAGGCCTTCTTCATCGATGCGGGGAAGTACCTCGGTGACGAAGGTGTTGGTCATTCCGCTTCCCTGAAGGACCAGTGTCCCGTGATACGGCCTGCTGGAGCGATCCGCCGTACGCATGGCATAGACCCCGTCTATCGCGGAGGTCGCCGGGGGGAGATTATACTCATCGCGATCGATGATCGTCTCGTTGGGCCGTGTCACGAACGGTGCCATGATGGCCGGTCTCTTCTTCAGAGCGGCCACCACCATGGGGTAAATCTCCTGCGGGTCCCATGGTGTGAGGGTGATCATCACCCCGGCCGGGAAATTCTCCTGTATGAGTTGAAGTGCCTGAGGATCGGCGTGGGTGGGGCCATCCTCGCCGGTCTTGAGCCCGGCATGGGCGCAGACCATGATGAACGTGCGGTAAGGCTCGCCCAGATAAGAGTGACGTGCCTGCTGACCGATCCCGTGGAGCCGGGACGCGATGTGCTGCAGGGCGGCGATAAAGGCTCCGTATGAGGAACCCGCACCGATGTTCGTGCCGTAGGAAGCCACACCAGACATACAGGCACCCATGCAGTCCTCGCAGATGCCGCCGGTGGCGATAAGGCGCGCATCGGGATTGGTAACCGTATTGTAGTAGCCTTCCGGAAATCCGGCCGCCAGCTGGGAGATGCTCGTCGAATCGAGCAGGTCGCCTGACGCGCCGATGAAGGCTCCATTGGTGGCCTTATTCAGGTAGTTGAGAGTTTCACCGAGTGCCGCGCGCAATGTTTGGGAGGTTCCGGCCTCATAGCTACACTCATCAGGTGTCTCGTCGGCACGGATCGCATCGGTATAGAGGGGTGCGAGGTCCGGCACGTTCTCCCGTTTCTTCCGCTCGAGACCGGTGAGACGCTCGTCTGCTTCCGCCAGCTGGGCGGCGAAGAAGTCGCTGACCTCACGGTTCTCCTCCATGACCCTGCGGATTACCATGAGGGTATCGAAGAAGGCTTTCTCCATGCCGGTGGGAGACCGGTCCTCACCGGGGCAGGGGAACTCGACGCCGAATCGCTCCTCCAGCGGTTTCAACGTCTCAAAGTACTCGTCGGAGCAGTAGTCGTGGCCGGCGCCGTGTGACTTCCTCCCTTCGATGCCGTAGAGCCAGCCCTTGATCGTGCGGTATACCACCGCGGTAGGCTGGTCGTTGATGCGCTCATTGGCGACCTGCTGAGCGGCAAGAACCTGCCTGAAGTCCTTGCCGTCTTCCACCGAGACAACGTTCCAATCGTGCAGGTAGCAGAACTCGGCCGGATCCCACTGCACGTACTCTCCGGGGTCGGCTCCCTCACGGCACACCCGGTTGGAGTCGATCGAAGACTGGTTCCAGTCGACATGAAGCTTGGTGTTCCACAACTGGGCGGTGGCCGCGGTGGCCAGGGCCTCGGATACACGGCCCGCCGTCATCCCCCCTTCACCTTCCAGAACGTTGACCAGGGGAGCATCCTCGCCGAAGGTGTCCATAGCGCCGAAGCCCAGACCGAAACTGGCGGGAACGCCGACACCCGATGCCCCCGTGGACAGTTTAACAAAGGGTGTCATCGGCGTCGGATGGCCATCCAGCGGTTTGGCGTTGTACTCGGCGAACAGAGGGGTATCCTGGGTAGGATTTCTTCTGAATCCGAGCAGGTCTTCCAGTCTTAACTGGAACTTCTCCTCCGGCAGTATTTCGGGCCGGGAGGTCCTTACGCATTCGTTGCGAAGGGCCCACATGGCATACAGCCCCATGGCCTTGTGACCGGCGGCATAGGAGATAATGTCTGCTTCAAGACACTCCGGGGTGCTGAAGCGGTAGTCCATGGTGGAGAAGAGGAGCGAGGCCACGATCCTTCCCGAGGATATGCTTCCTCCGGGGTGACCCGACTTGGGGACATAGTTGAAGAGGATTCCGCACAGGGTGCGGTAGATCAGGTCATAATCCTCGTATAGCTTAATTGTTCCATCCGCAATCGGGATTTTATCCAGCTGGGATTTGATATCGATGTAGACGCCTCGTCGGGGACCGAAGTTCAGCTTCTCGAAAGATGCTTTTACCATGGGGATGAAGCCTTTCTATCGGGGTGAGCAATGCAGGTGTGATTCGGATGCTGCTGGCATGGGCCATCAATATAGCCATTTGTGCAAACGCATCATCTAAAATACAA
>JAUVWC010000176.1 GCA_030604325.1 Candidatus Zixiibacteriota bacterium
GTCTGTTCTACGCGGTTCAGACCGGTGTGGAACCTCCCCGATTTCTCTTCTTCGTGAACGATCCAAAAAGCATAAAGCCGAACTTTAAGCGGTATCTGGAACGCCGCATCCGGCAAGAATTTAACCTGACAGGAACTCCTATTCGCCTTAGCTTCCGGGCCAAGACTTGACAGCTCCGGCTGGCGGGCATAACATGGCTCGACCCGACCCTGTTTTCACCCTGCTCGGATCTTCAATAGGAAGCTGAACACCGGTGATAACCCTTCTGCTCGTACTCGCGCTTTCCTACCTGCTGGGGTCGATCCCGACCTCGATCCTTGCTGGGCGGTTGATGTCCGGCGTCGATATCCGACAGCACGGTTCCAAAAATGCGGGGGCAACGAATGTCTACCGTGTGCTCGGTCTGGGACCGGCAATCGTTGTAGCGGCAATAGACGTCGGCAAGGGTGCGGCGGCAGCTCTGCTGCTGAGCAGGATCCAGGTTGGTGGGCCGGCACCGGTAGATACGATGCACCTTCAGCTGCTGGCCGGCGGAGCCGCCGTCATCGGGCACATATGGCCACTGTTCGCCGGCTTTCGAGGTGGTAAGGGGGTTGCGACGACCATTGGTGTGCTGGTCGGCATCGCTCCGGTGGCACTGGCTGCGGCGTTGGCCGTGTGGCTGGTGCTGCTCTTCACTTCGCGTATCATGAGCATGGCCAGCTTGGCTGCTGCTGTCGTGCTGCCTATATCGACATGGATATGGGAGAGCAATCCTGACGGGAGCGTCAGCAGTGAACTGCTCGGGTTCACGATGATCATCTGCGTTCTCATCTTCTTTACCCACCGTTCCAATATCCGTCGGCTGCTACGCGGGGAGGAACTCACCATCGGCCGAAACAGGGATCAAGAAGTGCCTCCCCCTCCTGCCGAGACGGTTCCCCCGAAAGTAAGGGAGCGGATTACCCAGGAAATAGCCGAACGGATCGACCGGGAGACGGCCGGGCAGGATACACAGGAGCCTGTCGAGCGGAAGGCCGCCGCCCGGAAGGATACCAGATGAACGTGGCTGTTCTGGGGGCCGGTTCCTGGGGGACGGCGCTCGCCGTACTGCTCTATGAGAACGGTCACGTCGTCCGCATGTGGGAGTTTTTCTCCGAGGCGGCGGAGGCACTCGCCGAACGGCGGGAGAATGTAGACATGCTCCCGGGCATTCACATACCCGCCTCGATCCTCATCACCAACGACATAACCGAAGCGCTGGCCGGCGCAGAGGTCGTAATCTTTGTAGTGCCCACCACCGCCGTGCGCACTACGGTACGGGTGGCGGCACTATTTATCGAGGCCACACCCCTCATCGTCAATGCGGGCAAGGGTATCGAACAGGGTACCACGCAGCGCATCAGCGAAATCCTCGACGAGGAGCTTCCCGACCGGTTTGCCGGCCATACGGTGACTCTCTCCGGACCGAGCCATGCGGAGGAGGTGGCCCGGAGAATTCCGACTACTGTGGTGGCGGCCAGCCCGGACATGGAGGCCACCGAGCTGGCCCAAAAGGTCTTCAGCACACAGACCTTCCGTGTTTATACCAACACCGACCAGCTGGGGGTGGAACTGGCGGGTTCGCTCAAGAACGTGATTGCAGTTGCCGCGGGGATTCTAGATGGTCTCGGTTACGGGGATAATACCAAGGGTGCACTGATGACCCGCGGGCTGGCGGAGATCAGCCGTCTGGGTGTGGAACTCGGAGCCGATCCCCTGACCTTCGCCGGGCTTTCGGGTATGGGGGACCTCATTACAACCTGTACCAGTCGCTACTCCCGCAACCGGTATCTGGGAGAACAGATCGGCCGCGGCAAGACGCTTGAGGAAGCACTTTCCGAAATGGTCATGGTTGCTGAGGGGGTCAATACTACTCGTAGCGCCCGCGAACTGGCCCTGAAGGTGGCGGTGGAGATGCCTATCACCCAGGCCATGTACGAGGTGCTGTTCGAAAAGAAGAAGCCCCAGCAGGCAGTGCTTGAACTGATGACACGGCAGCTCAAGCCCGAGCTGGAACACCATCGGGGCTAGGCGATGGCGAAACTAAGTAAGGTGTACTACAGCATCTCGGAAGTGGCCGAGCTTGCCGGTCTCGAGCCACACGTTCTGCGGTACTGGGAGACCGAGTTCCCCAACCTCAGACCCCTGAAGAACCGCGGGGGTAACCGCGCCTACCGTGAGAAGGACATCAAGCAGATCTTCCTCATCAAGAAACTGCTCTACCACGACCGCTATAATATCGAGGGCGCCCGCCGGCAGATCGCCAAAACCTCCGACCGCTCCCTGGAACAGCTTGAGCTCAGTTTCGAGGAGATACAGGCTCTCGACCTGATGCGATCGGTACGCGAGGAGATCTGGGAGATCATCGAGATGATCGACGCGCTCCCCGGCGAGATCGCCAAGTCCGGCGCCCGGAAACCGCGGAAGAAGGGCACCGGTTCCGCGGGAGGCAAAACGGGGGGGAAAGGGAAGGGGGGCCACTAGAGACTTGCGAGCGATACATTCGCTCCTATATTGGCGCGATTGTCGGGGCGTGGCGCAGTCCGGTAGCGCACCTGAATGGGGTTCAGGGGGTCGCTGGTTCAAATCCAGTCGCCCCGACCAGTCTTCTTAGGGCGTGTTCGCGGCGGGGAATCCCCCTGCATGGGATCACGCCCTTTCGTTTGTACGGAATCAGAGGAGAGGGTAGACCGGCCGTGGTTAATGAAGGAGCCGTTGCGTAATGCGTCAGGCAAGAAAGAGCGATACCTACACCATGGCGCGCGAGCGGATGGTGGAGGAACAGCTCGCCAGGCGCGGCATCACTGATCCGCGGGTATTGATAGCCATGCGCCTGGTGCCGCGTCACCTGTTTGTGGACAAGGGTCTGTGGGGCCGCGCCTACGGTGACCATCCCCTTCCCATCGGCCACGGACAGACGATCAGCCAGCCCTACATGGTCGCCCTCATGACCCAGGCGATGGAGCCGAAGCAGGAGCACCGGGTTCTGGAGATTGGCACCGGCTCCGGTTACCAGGCGGCCCTGCTGGCGCGGTTAGTAAAGAACGTCTTCACCATCGAAAGGCATGGGGCACTGACCCGCCGGGCACGCGAGGTCATTGACAAGCTGGGGATCGATAACATCGCCATCCGCATCGGAGACGGTACGATCGGCTGGAGCACCTACGCACCCTTCGACGGGATCGTGGTAACGGCCGGGAGTCCGGATGTGCCTCAGCCGCTGCTCGATCAGCTCTCTGATGAGGGAGGGCGGTTGGTTATCCCGGTGGGGGGACACGGCTTTCAACAGCTGAAAGTGATCACGCGGGAGGGCAATTCCTTCTCCACCCGGGAGGAAGTAGGGTGCACGTTCGTTCCCCTGGTGGGCAAGCACGGCTGGGCGGACGAGGGCCGCTGAAAACGTTTGAATATGGCTGATTGTAGTTGTACGCGGCTAGATACAGATAAGTATGGTTTAAAATGATTAAATACGACTGGATACTGTTGAATGCGGATAGATACCGGTGAATGTGGTTGGTAATACAGGTCGGGGGGCGTGTTGAGCGATCTGTGGCAGGCGCTGGCAGGAGTGCCGGCCGAGGTAACCACCGTGCTGGTGGCGGCCCTGCCCATCTCCGAAGTAAGGGGTGCCATCCCCTATGCCATCACCCTCGGAGGCCTCTCATGGCCGACCGCTTATATCTACGCCGTGATCGGTAATGCAATCCCGGTGGTCCCCCTGCTGCTGGGGCTGGAACCGGTCTCCGACTGGCTGCGCCGCTGGAAGGTGTGGGACCGTTTCTTTACCTGGCTCTTCGCCCGCACCCGCCGGCGCGGCAAGATGGTCGAGCGCTACGAAACACTGGGCCTGCTGCTCTTTGTCAGCATCCCTCTACCGGTTACCGGCGCCTGGACCGGCTGCGCGGCCGCCTTCGTGTTCGGCATCCGCCCCAAGCTGGCGCTGCCGGCGGTTCTGTGCGGTATACTTGTCGCCGCGACGGTAGTAACGCTGGCCACGATGGGGGTGATCGGCGGGGTCGAACTCTTCAC
>JAUVWC010000153.1 GCA_030604325.1 Candidatus Zixiibacteriota bacterium
AGGATATGGAGATCCTCTTCGACGGGATCAACCTGGGCGAGGTAAGCACGAGCATGACCATCAACAGCCCGGCAGCCATCCTGCTCGCCTTCTACTGCGCAGTGGCTGAAAAACAGGGTGTAGGGCTCGACCGGCTGTCGGGAACCACCCAGAACGATATCCTGAAAGAATACATCGCCCAGAAGGAGTTCATTTTCCCTCCCGAGCCGTCGATGAGGCTCATCACCGACACGGTCGAATTCTGCACCCATCATATGCCGCGGTGGCACCCGATTAGCATCAGCGGTTACCACATCCGCGAGGCGGGCTCCACCGCCGTCCAGGAGCTGGCTTTCACTCTGGCCGACGGCTTCGCCTATGTGGAAGCTGCACTGCAGCGGGGGCTGGATATCGATGATTTCGCCCCGCGTCTATCATTCTTCTTCAACGCCCACAACGATTTCTTCGAGGAGATAGCCAAATACCGTGCCGCCAGGCGCATCTACGCCCGCCGCATGAAAGAGAAGTATGGGGCGAAGAATCCGCGCAGCCTGCTTATGCGCTTCCACACCCAGACCGCCGGCTGCACGTTGACGGCACAGCAGCCGGAAAACAACATCGTGCGGGTGACTATTCAGGGGTTGGCAGGCGTGCTGGGAGGCACTCAGTCTCTGCACACCAACAGCATGGATGAGACGATGGCCCTTCCCAGCGACAAGGCGGCTAAGATAGCGCTGCGCACCCAGCAGATCATCGCTGAAGAGTCGGGTGCCTCCAATACGATCGATCCTCTGGCGGGCAGCTACTTCGTGGAGCACCTCACCAGCAGGATGGAGGAGGAGGCAGAGCACTACTTCGAGAAGATTAAAGAACTAGGGGGAGTGATCCCCGCCATTGAAAAAGCTTTCTTCCAGCAGGAGATTGCCCGGGCATCCTACCGCTACCAGCAGGAGATTGACAGTAGAGAGAGGGGAAGTGTGGGGGTCAACAAATATGTGGAAGAGGATGAGGGGATCGAAATCCCGATCCTCGAAATCACCGAGGAGATGTACCAGCGGCAGGTCGAACGGCTCGGGGCACTGAAAGAGCGGCGGGATGCGGAAGCCGTCCCCAGATGCCTGGCCGAGATCCGCCGGGTGTGCACGGAGGGGGAGAACGTGATGCCGGCGCTGATTGAGGGGGCCAAGGCGTACTGTACCCTCGGAGAGATGATGGATGAAATGCGGGAGGTCTTCGGAACCTACCGCGAGCCGATAGCGTTCTGAGGCTTCTGCCAGCGAGGAGCACTTGTCATGCAAGCTGAGAAGATACGAGTTCTTGTCGCCAAGCCGGGACTGGACGGGCACGACCGTGGTGCGAAGGTAGTGGCCGCGGCGCTGCGGGACGCCGGCATGGAGATTATCTATACCGGTCTGCGCCAGACGCCGGAAATGATCGTGGAAGCCGCCCTGCAGGAGGATGTGGACGTGATAGCGCTCAGTATCTTGTCGGGTGCGCACATGACCCACTTTCCGAAGGTACTGGAACTGATGAAGGAGCGGGGGATGGAGAAGGACGTCCTGCTCACCGGGGGCGGTATCATCCCGGCCGAAGACATGGAGGCGCTGGCCGCAATGGGGGCGGGGCGCATGTTCGGGCCCGGCACCAGGACAAGCGAGATCGTCGAGTACATTAAGGAGTGGTACGCTTCGCGCAATTCTGATAGCGAGTGAGGTTGCATGGCCCGGGAGACCACATCACCCCTCCTTAAGAAATGGCTGGAGGACGTCAGGAAAGCCAACAGAAGGGTGGACCTCGACTACATCTCCCACGCCTACCGCTTTAGCGAGCAGGCTCACCGGCAGCAACAGCGGCGCTCGGGAGAGGTCTTCCTCACCCATCCGATGGCGGTAGCACTGGAGCTGGCCTCACTCCACCTGGACACCACCACGGTAGCCGCAGGCCTGCTGCACGACATACTCGAAGACACCCCGGTCAACAATGAACAACTCACCGAAGAATTCGGTCCCCAGGTCACTTTCCTGGTGGAAGGTGTCACAAAAATCGGAGGCTTCAGGTTCCGCTCGAGAGAGGAAGTGCAGGCCGAGAATTTCCGCAAGATGCTCCTCTCCATGGCGCAGGACCTGAGGATTATCCTCATAAAGCTGGCCGACCGCCTGCATAACATGCGCACCATCGAACACCTCGATCGCCGCCATGCCAGGCGGATCGCACATGAGACCATCGACATCTACGTTCCGCTGGCCCACCGCTTCGGGATCAACCGGATCAAAATTGAGCTCGAGAACCTCGCTCTCTCGGTGCTGCACCCCGAAGAACACAAGCTGCTCGAAGAGGCCCTGGAGTTGGACAAACGCAAGCGGATGAAGGCGCTGGGCGGGGTGCGCAAACCGATCCAGCGGGCGCTGAAGGAGGCGGGGATCCGGGCCGAAATCGCCTGGCGGTTGAAGTCGTATTACAGCATCCACATCAAGATGCAGCGCCGGGGCGTGGAGCTTGAAGATATCTACGATATCATGGCCCTGCGCATCATCACCTCCGACAAGGCATCCTGCTATCATGTCATGGGGATCGCGCACAGCCTCTTCGTTCCTATTTCAGCAAGATTCAAAGACTTTATCGCCAATCCCAAGACCAATATGTACCAGTCGATTCACACCACCATAATCGGGCCCAACGGTGAGCCGGTGGAGATCCAGATCCGCACGCGCGAAATGCATCGTGTTGCGGAAGAGGGGATCGCCGCCCACTGGAAGTACAAGTCGGGAAAGGCGGACAGTAAGCCCAGCCCCTGGGACGAACAGGTAAAGTGGGTGCGCGAGGTGATCGAGCTCCAGACCGGGGAAGCCGACGCCCAGGAATTCATGGAGCACCTCAAGCTCGAGCTTTTCGAGAACGAGGTGTATTCATTCACTCCGGCCGGTGACGTTATCCGGCTTCCTGCCGATGCAACCCCTCTCGACTTCGCCTTTGCGGTGCACACCGATGTCGGTATGCACTGCCAGGGAGCCAAGGTCAACGGCCGCATCGTTCCATTGAGCGAGCGATTGAAAAGCGGGAACACCGTGGAGATTCTTACCAGCCCGAACCAGCACCCGAACCAGTCGTGGTTACGCCTGGTCAAGACGGCCAGGGCGCGCAGTAAAATCAATCGCTACCTGCGGGAGCAGCAGTCGGAACAGTCGGCCCGCCTCGGCCACGAGCTCCTGGCCAGGGAGATGAAGAAAGCCAGGCTGAAGCAACCTGCCAAAGAAAAGTTCACCGACCTGGCGCAGTCGTTCGGCTTCGAGACAATCGAGGGATTGTACGAGTCATTGGGACGTGGCACACACAGTGCGACCCATGTCATCGACAAGCTCCTCCCTCCGAGAACCGAAGAGGAAGCGACCCAGGAGGGATTTATCCAGCGGCTCGTGGAGAGGGCGAGGAGCACGGTCAGAGGGGTCTCTGTGCAGGGCGAGGGGAATATGATGATCAACTTCGCCCACTGCTGCCAGCCGATCCCGGGGGATCAGATATTGGGGTACGTTACGCGCGGACGCGGGGTGACGGTCCACCGCTCAGACTGCCCCAACGTTCTCCGCATCCTCGAAGAGGAGGACCGGATGATAGATGTTACCTGGGATACGGAGAAGGACCAGGCGTTCATGGTGGGCATCACCATGACAGCCCAGGACCGCATGAGCCTGCTGGGAGATGTCGGACGGGCGATATCCAGCCTCGGTGCGAATATCAGGAATGCCAATATTTCGTCGGAGGCGGGTGAGGCGGTGGGCCGTTTCGTGCTGGAGGTGCGAAACCTGCAGCACCTGCAGAGAGTCCTGAAGAATGTAAAGAAGGTCAAGGGGGTGGAGAGGGTCGAGCGACTGGCCGGAGGGATTGATGTTACATGATATCGCTGCCGCCTGATATCTCCTTCTACAGCTCTCGGGCCGCGAGAGGCGGACCGGGACGCAACATCGCTTTTGTCGTAAAGGATGCTTCCGCTTGAGCTCCCTGGAGGCTCTTCTGCTGGGGATCATTCAGGGAGTGACGGAATTTCTCCCCATATCCTCGAGCGGCCACCTCGTACTGACCGAGACCCTCCTGGGTGTTACGGAGGGGGGACTGCTGGTTGAGGTGACCCTGCATGCCGGAACCCTGGTGGCGGTGCTGGTCTACTTCCGTTCACGGCTATGCTGGCTCCTCAGCCGGGCCCTGTGGCATGGAGACGAGGGGAACCGCGCCCGCACTTACCTGCTGTGGCTTATTATCGCTACCGTTCCCGCCGGTCTGGTGGGTCTGCTTTTCGAGGAGAGGATCGCCGCAATATTTGAATCACCCCGGGCAGCGTTGATGGGCTTGCTCGTCACCGGGTTGATCTTGTTCGCCAGCCGATGGGGCGTGGAAAGGAACAGGCCCGCCGCCGGTCTTGCCGGGCTGTGGATCGGCTTAGCCCAGGCCGTAGCTATTATGCCCGGCATATCACGTTCCGGCTCCACCATAACGGCCGGACTGTTTAGTGGTGTGGAAAGAGCCGAGGCAGCAGAGTTCGCCTTTCTGCTAAGTATACCCTCCGTCGGTGGGG
>JAUVWC010000121.1 GCA_030604325.1 Candidatus Zixiibacteriota bacterium
AGCAGGTGTGGCGCTACGCCGAAGAAAGCGGGGTCCCACGTCTGCTGCTAATTAACAAGCTGGACAAGGAGCACATCGACTTCCAGAACCTGATCGACACAGCGATTGAACATTTTGGCACGGGGGTCGCGCCGCTTCAGTTTCCCGTCAACCCCGGTCCCGACTTCAACACGATCGTCGACCTGCTGAAGAACAAGGCGCTGGTGTTCGAGCAGAACGGGAAGGGGAAGTACAGGGAGACAGAAATCCCCGCAGAGGAGGCCGAACGGGCGGCCGCCCTGCGCAAGACTCTGGTCGAAGCAGCCGCCGAAGCGGACGATGCGCTGATGGAAAAGTACTTCGAGGAGGACGACCTGGGTCCGGACGACATCATCAGCGGCCTGCTCAAGGGGATCCGCGAAGGTACGGTGCATCCCCTGATATGCTGCTCGGCTAAATCCAACGTCGGCACCGGACGGGTAATGGAGCTGCTGGCCCAGATGGTACCCTCACCGGAGGAGATGGGTCCGCTGGCGGGCACCGACCCCTCGAGCGGCGAAGAAGCAACCCGGGAGCGCACCGACAGTGCCCCCTTCAGCGGACAGGTCTTTAAAACACTTTCCGAGGCGCACGTGGGAGAGCTCTCCTTTCTGCGTGTATTCAGCGGGACACTGTCACAGGGGCAGGATGTCTACAACAGCTCGCGGCACTCCAAGGAGCGGACCGGCAGCCTCAGCCTGATGAAAGGACATAACCGGTTCGAGGTCGATAAAGTCCACGCAGGGGACATTGTAGCCCTGGTGAAGCTGAAGGACACCCATACCGGAGACACCCTCTCCGATCCCGCCAGTCGCTTCCTCTGCCCGCCGATCGAATTCCCCGAGCCGGTCATCCGCATCGCCGTCGAGCCGGTAGGCAAGGGGGATGAGGCGAAGCTCTCCACCGGCCTGCAGAAGCTGCACGAGGAGGACCCGTCGGTCTATATCGATCCCGATCCCGAGCTCCACCAGACCCTTCTCTACGGACAGGGAGAAGTGCAGTTGGAGGTGATCATCAACAAGCTGCGCAGCCGTTTCGGCGTGGAGGTGGAGGTCCACGAGCCGAAAGTGAAGTACCGGGAGACAATCACCCGGGAGGCCGATGCTCATGCCCGCCACAGAAAGCAGACCGGGGGGCGGGGGCAGTTCGCCGATGTGAAGATCAGGATCGAGCCGAAGCTGCGGGGCGAAGGATACGAGTTCGTCAACAAGATAAAAGGCGGCGCCATCCCCGGCCGGTTCATACCGTCGGTGGACAAGGGCGTTAAAGGTGCGGCCGCCAGGGGGATTATCGCCGGTTACCTATGCGTCGATTTTCAGCTGACGTTGTACGATGGCTCCTTCCACGATGTCGACTCCTCCGATGCGGCATTCCAGCGTGCGGCCTCGATGGGTTTCAAGCAGGCATGGAAAGACGCCGGCCCTATCCTGCTGGAGCCGATCTATGACGTGGAGGTGACCGTTCCCGATGATTACATGGGCGACATCATGGCCGATATCTCTGGCCGACGGGGCAAGGTGGAGGGGGTAACCTCCGAAGGGCCCTTCCAGCGCGTGCGGGCGAAGGTGCCGATAGCTGAACTCTACAAGTACTCAACCGCGTTGCGTTCCATGACGCAGGGACGTGCCACTCATCGTCGCGAGTTCAGCCACTACGAGCCTATTCCTCACGAGCTGGCACAGAAGATCATCGGCAAGGCAGAGCTGGAGGAGGAGGAGGAGGAAGACTAGAGCGGATCGCTATAGGCGGACGATACCTGGAGCCTGGAGGCTCCGCGAGGTTGATCGGCGGGACCGGTGCTCCGGGCCGGTAGCGTGCGGTGGTTGATTGCCGGGGCCGGGTGCTTTACACAGATGATGAAAGGATAGTCAATGGTTCTCTCTTGTCGCATTTCTACAGTTCGCTTCCTGTTGGCGGGAGCGCTGGCCGTAACACTTGTAGTCGGATGCGCCGGCACCATGCCACCACCTCCGCCGGTGACTCCGCCGCCTCCCACCACAGAGCCGGCTCCGGTAGAGATAGAACCTGTTCCGAGAATCCGCACCCTGGCCGATATCCTGGGCCCGGTCAGCTTCGATCCCGATACGGTAAAGGCGGGCAGGTTCGATACGGGGCGGATGTGGCTCTTCGAGGCACCCCCCCTGGAATGGTACGCGGAGGCGTATGGATTCCGCCCCGACGAGGAGTGGTTCGCGCACGCACACCTCGGTGCGCTGCGGAGCAACGGTGGGGAATGCAGCGCCTCCTTTGTCTCACCGTACGGGCTCATGTTCACCAATCATCACTGCGCCCGTGACTATGTCACCCAGGTGAGCCTGGAAGGCGAGAACCTGCTGGAAGATGGATTCTACGCCGCCACCCTGGCCGAGGAACGTCGGGTGGAGGGATTCTTCACAGACCAGATGGTGGAGATCACCGATGTCACCGCGCGTGTGCACGCCGCCATGGACGCCGTGGAGAGCCCGGCGGAGAAGGCGACTGCGAGGCAGCAGGAGATCCAGGCCATCCGCGATGAGTTCAACGAGCGCAACGGCATGGTCAACGAAGTCGTGGAGCTGTTCAACGGCGGCCGGTATTCGGTCTATACCTTCAAGCGCTACGACGATGTGCGCCTGGTTATGGCGCCGGAACTGGACATCGGCTACTTCGGCGGGGATCCCGACAATTTCACCTACCCGCGCTACAACCTGGACATCTCCTTCTGGCGCGTGTACGAGGATGGCAAGCCGGTAGACTCATCCGAGTTCTATTTCAAGTGGAGTGTAAGCGGGCCCCGGCTGGGCGAGCCGGTGTTCGTGATCGGTAATCCGGGCAGCACCTCGCGGCTGAACACAGTCGCCCAGCTTGCCTCTAATAGAGATTACAACAATCCCTATATCCTGAACCTGCTGCGTACGAGGATGAAGGTCCTGCGCCAGTTCCTGGACACCCATCCCGATATCCCCGACTGGGAGGAGCAGGACAACTACTATTTCAACCTCTCCAACGCCGAGAAGGCTTACTCCGGCCGGCAGAGAGGACTGCTGGATCCCTGGAAGTTGGCCCGCAAGGCCGACTGGGAGGAGAGCTTCCGCCAGACGGTCCTCAGCGATCCGGAGCTGAAAGAGCGCTACGGTGATCCCTGGCAGGAGATTGCCGAGGCGAGGTTCGCCCAGGAGCCGTATGGTAATATGCAGTTCGCGTTCGCCTCGGGCGGCGGCCTGCGTTCGGCCTATCTGCACAAAGGGTTCCTCCTGCAGCAGTACAGGTTGATGCTATCCCAGGGATTGGCCGCCGATTCTGAACAGGCCCAGGGCCTCGCCGGGATGATTATGGAACCTATCGATGGATACCCCGAACTGGAAAAGGGTAACCTCGAGGCTCAGCTGGCAGAGATACAGTGGCTGCTCGGTCCCGATGACGAATACGTGAAGACACTACTGGGGATGAGGCAGCCCGAGGCTGCTGCTCAGCATATACTCACGACCAGTGTTCTGGGGGACACCACGGAGGTGAGGAGCCTGCTGGAGGGTGCTCCGGAGAGCATCGAGATTTCCACCGACCCCATACTCGCCGCCATGAAGGACGTGTTCGGGAGGCTCCTCCCGATGCAGATGGCCCTCCAGCAGCAGACGATGAAGGAGAACGACGCCATGGCCCGGCTGGCACGGGCCGTCTACGACGTCTACGGCACCAGCATCCCGCCGGATGCCACATCTTCGCTCCGCATCCAGGATGGTGTCGTGACGGGATACCCCTACAATGGCACGGTGGCACCCGGCTGGACCACCTTCTACGGCCTGTACGACCGGTGGGCCAGCCACGGCAAGAAGGATCCGTGGGAGCTGCCCGAGCGGTGGCTGAATCCGCCGGCCGAGTTCGACCTGGACACCCCGCTCAACTTCGTCTCCACCTGCGATATCATCGGCGGCAACTCGGGCAGTCCCCTCCTGAACAGGGACCTGGAGGTGGTGGGGATCGCCTTCGACGGCAACATCGAGAGCCTGCCCGGCGAGTTCATCTTCCTGCCCGAGCTGAACAGATGCGTTTCGGTCCACTCGGCGGGGATCTTTGAGGTGATCAGCGACCTCTTCGGCTACAAGGGGCTGGCCGACGAGCTCAAAACTGGTGTGCTGCCCCCTGCCGGGAGGTAGAAACCGGCTTGAACCCTTGAGCCTTGCACGGTAGAAGCCGCCTACCTGACGAGGTGAGGCCATGTCTGGACATTCGAAATGGGCGTCGATCAAGCGGAAGAAGGCGAGGACCGATGCCGTCCGCGGCCGACTCTTCTCCCGCCTGACCCGTGAGATAATTGTCGCCGCGCGCGAGGATGGAGGCGATCTGGACGGAAACCCCAGGCTCCGCACCGCGGTTGAGAATGCCAAAGCGGGGAATCTGCCCAACGAGAACATCGAACGGGCGATAAAGCGTGGCACGGGTGATCTGCCCGGTGTCAGTTATGAACCGGCCACGTATGAGGTGTACGGGCCGGGCGGTGTCGCCGTGCTGGTGGAGACACTGACCGATAATAAGAACCGCACGGTGAGCGAGATCCGGCACATCCTCGGCAAGATCGGCGGCAGCCTGGCCGAGACGGGCAGCGTGAGCTGGCAGTTCGATGCCAAGGGCACATTTGTCGTCGAGGTGGCCGATGCCGACGAGGATGAGCTGATGATGACGGTGCTGGAGGCGGGGGCCGAGGATATGGAGACCGAGGGGGATGCCTACTTCATAACCTGTCCGGTGGAGGCGTTCGGGGCGGTGAAGGAGGTGCTGCAGGAGGCCGAGATCCCCTTCCGGGACGCTCAGATCAGCCAGGTTCCGAAGAACTATATCCAGCTGGATTCCTCTGAACAGGGGAAGGTGTTGAGACTTCTGGAGTGGATCGAGGAGCAGGACGACGTACAGAATGTCTACACCAACCTGGATATTGTAGAGGATGCCCTAGAGACAGCCGGGGAGGCGTGAGCCCGCCCCGGCCGCAGCTCTGTATTCTGGGTATCGACCCGGGTTCACAGACGACGGGGTGGGGGTTGATCGAGGTCACCCGAGGCGGGCTGCGGTGTCTGGATCATGGCGTCATCCGGCTTCCGCAGAAAGCCCGTCTGCCCGAGCGTCTCTCGCTGCTGCATGAAGGGATGACCTCGCTGCTCCGCCGGACCGAACCCTCCGAGGTCGCCGTCGAGGAGTTGTACGTGGCCCGCAACGTCCGCTCCGCCCTGACCCT
>JAUVWC010000314.1 GCA_030604325.1 Candidatus Zixiibacteriota bacterium
CAGATCGATTTCTACGTCGATATGGATGACAGCGGCGACTACAATGCTGCCGGCGACTTCGCCTGGTCGGTCATGGCAACCACCGGTACCTATCTCGACACCATCGGGGTCAATACGGTCCGGGCGCATGCTGACTCGCTGATCTCGAACTTTGCGTTCAACACCAATTTCGCCACGGGCTTCGTCTGGCCGTAGGCATCAGCGACCGAGCCCGATTTCCGTCCGTTGCGGACGGACCTGAAATAGCAGGAAGTGAAAACGCCCGCCGGGCTTCGTGCCCGGCGGGCGTTTAGTTGATAGTAATGTGGGCCTTCTCGGCCTGGTGTGAGGAGGGGCGCAGATGAGGAATCCCAATCTACTGTTGGCCATCGCCGTTCGATGTCCGGCGAACTGATTATAAAAGGTGCCCGCGAGCACAACCTGAAGGACATTGATGTAACGATCCCTCGCAACCGGCTGGTCGTGATCTCCGGTCTCTCTGGCTCGGGCAAATCCTCGCTGGCCTTCGATACCATCTACGCCGAGGGCCAGCGTCGCTATGTGGAGAGCCTCTCAGCCTATGCCCGTCAGTTCCTCGACCTGATGGAGAAGCCCGATGTGGACTCGATCGAGGGGCTATCGCCGGCTATCTCGATCGAGCAGCGCTCGGCGGGCCGCAATCCCCGTTCCACCGTCGGGACCGTAACAGAGATCCACGACTACCTGCGGCTGCTCTACGCCCGCACGGGGAAGGTTCACTGCTACAAATGCGGCCGGCCCATTCAGGCACAGTCCTCACAGCAGATAATCGATACGGTGATGTCTTATCCGGAGGGGGAAAAGATCCAGATCCTGGCCCCCATTGTGCGGGGCCGGAAGGGGGAGTACCAGGAGGTGTTCCGGCGGGCGCAGCGTGAGGGGTACGTGCGGGTGCGCGTGGACGGAGAAATTACCGAGATTGATCCCGTCCGCCGCCTCGACAGGCAGAAGAAGCACACTATCGAGATCGTGGTCGACCGGGTCGTAGTGAAGAGGGAGGGCCGCGGACGCATCGCCGATTCCATTGAGACGGCCCTCGGCCTCGCCGAGGGGATCGTAACGGTGATACGCGGCGGCGACAGCGAGGTGCTCTTCTCCGAGCACTTCGCCTGCCACCACTGCGGCCTCTCCTTCCAGGAACTCGAGCCGCGCAGCTTCTCCTTCAACAGCCCCTACGGCGCCTGCTCCGAGTGCGACGGGCTGGGGAGCAGGTTCGACATCGATCCGGAACTGGTGGTCCCCGATCCGGCCAGGAGTCTCAGCGAGGGGACGGTGGTGGCTTTCGGTTCCATCGGCTCGTGGCGGCAGGAGCACCTCATCCAGTCGGCGAGGGCGCTCAGAGTGCCTCTAACCAAGGCGTGGGGCGATCTCACGGAGAGGGATCGGGGTCTCATCCTCTACGGCTCCGACAGACAGATCAAGTTCAGGTGGGAAGGGGGAAAGGGATCGTGGAGCTACGAGGGGTACTGGCGGGGAGTCATACCGGAACTGGACCGGCTCTACCATCAGACGAAGAGCAGGCACAGCCGCGAGGCGATCGAACAGTACATGAACCGGGTAGATTGTCCCTCCTGTGGCGGCGGGCGCCTGCGGCCGGAGAGCAGGGCGGTGACCGTAGGCGGACTGGGAATCCACGAGGTGAGCCAGCTCTCGGTGGGCAGGGCGTTCCAGTTCTTCGAGGGACTCGAACTGGATGAACGGGACGTCACCATCGCCCGGCCTATCCTGAAGGAGGTCAGGGAGCGCCTGCGGTTCCTGGTGAATGTGGGGCTCGACTACCTGACACTCGAACGACAGGCGGGCACTCTCGCCGGCGGCGAGGCCCAGCGGATCCGCCTGGCCACGCAGATCGGCTCCCAGCTAGTGGGTGTGCTCTACATCCTGGACGAACCCTCGATCGGTCTGCACCAGCGGGATAACCGGCGGCTGCTGGAGACCCTGGAGCAGCTGCGGGACCTGGGGAACACGGTCGTGGTGGTGGAGCACGACCGGGAGACGATCGAGCGGGCCGACTACATCGTGGATCTGGGGCCCCGGGCCGGCCGGAAGGGTGGAGAGGTAGTGGCCACAGGCACCCCGGCCCAGGTACGGAGGGTCAAACGGAGCCTCACCGGGCGCTACCTCGCCGGTGAACTCTCCATCCCGCTGCCCGCCAAACGCCGGCAGGGGAACGG
>JAUVWC010000026.1 GCA_030604325.1 Candidatus Zixiibacteriota bacterium
CCCTTTTAGTCTCACCCGGGTCACGCCGGTACCTCCCGGCACATCACGGTCCAGCCCATACTCCGCCACGCAGCTGTGGTTCCTCAGCACCTCCTCGACCACGCGACGCAATACCCCCTTCCCCGAGCCGTGGATCACCGCAACGTTCTCCAGGCCAGCCACTATCGCATCATCCAGGTATTTTTCCAGGATGTTGCGGGCCTCCTCCGCCCGCTGGCCAATGATCTCGAGGGTCGGGGAAACAGATTTAAGGGGAGTGCATATGCCCGCACCCCGATTCGGTGATGCAGCTTCCGCCTGGCCCGACACTGTACCGCGGGGTTCGAGTACTTCCTCACCCGCTAATGGTTCTATCTCTTCCTGGGCGACGTCGAATGAAAGGGAGCCTGCTTGAACCCGCACCCTTCATTTATCTACCCGCTTCACCACCGCCGACCGATCCAGGTTCACCAGATAGACGCGGTCTCCCTCGTGGAGAGGAATATCTGACCCACCGCTGCTGTGGGTGGCTCTTTCCACACGCTTCTCCACCTTCCGTGTGAGTTCGCGAACCGTTCCCTGTGCTCTCTTGATAGCGGCCGGCGCTGCATTCGACTCCCGTATCTCCCGCACAACTCCTTCGATGCGCCGCCGGGCCTCCGTGACTATCTTCCGGGCCTCTTCCGCCGCCAGAACGTGCTGCTGTTCGGCGCTGGCGGCCAGCTCCTCTGCCAGCGATTCGTCCTTCCTGCGTGCAGCTCCCGCCTTGCGCGAGTCTATCTCGGCCTGGCGCTTGAGCCCTTCCGCATGCACTCTGATCGACTCAGCCTGCCGCAGAGCGTTTTCCAGCTCATTGCCGGCCGGTCCCAGAAGTTCTCGCGCATGGGCGACCAGATCCGCCGGTATCCCCGACCGCTCAGCTATCTCAAAGGCGAAGGAGCGACCCGGCTGCCCGGCACGGAACTCATAAGTAGGTGTGAGTGACTGCTCGGAAAAAACCATCCGGCCGTGGGCCATACCACCGGCCCGGGCCGCGTGGGTCTTGACTCTTCCGTCGTGGGTGGCACAGACGACATATGAGTCATCCCCGGTCAGACGTTCGAGGAGGGCGATGGCCAGGGCAGCACCCTGGGCCGGATCAGTGCCGGCGCCCGCCTCATCGATCAGGCACAGCTTTCCCGTCTCGGCCTGCTGGAGCATTGCCCTCAGGCGCTTCAGGCGCGCCGTGAACGTGGATAGATCCGCTTCCAGTGACTGCTCGTCGCCCATATCCACGTGAACCTGATCCACAAACGGGATGCGGCTCTCCTCGCCGGCGGGGATGGGAAGTCCGCATAGCGCCATGGCGGTGCACAGTCCCACCGTCTGAAGGGCCACCGTCTTCCCACCGCTGTTTGGACCCGAGATCACCAGCGTGCGTGCTCCCTCCTCCAGGTTGAGGGTGAGCGGTACGACCCGCTCGAGACCATGTGAGGAAGCGAGCAGCGGATGGCACGCCTTGGAGAGAACCAGATCCCCCCCCTTCCCCACGGATGGCAGAGCCATCGGACCGGCTTCGCTAAAGCTTGCGGCAGCGCGGGCGCAATCGAGGATAGCGAGCCGGTCGAGGTCGGCATCGATATCCCCTGCACGGGCGGCACAGATCGCCGAAAGGTTTGCCAGGATCCGTTCGACTTCCTGCACTTCTTCCCGGTGGAGCTGCTTCATCTCGAGCCCCGCCTCAGACAATTCCTGCGGCTCCACGAAGATCGTCTGACCGCTGCGTGACCGGTCGATGGCAACACCCGGAGTGCGACCCCGCGCATCCGATCGGATCGCTATTACATGTCGCCCATCACGCAGCACCGGCTCCTGCTCCTGCGCCCACCCCTGGCGATACCACCGCTCGGCAATCGAACGGGCCAGGTTCCGTATCTTCTCCTCCTGCTTTTGCAGACGGCTTCGCAGGCGGGCGAGTGCCGGGGTGGCCTCGTCCCGGACCGAACCTCCCGGCTCCAGTGCACCATCCAGCTCCTTCAACTCAGCGTCGTAGCGGCCAATGATTCCATGCTGCCGCATGAACGATGGGAGGTGGGTTCTGCCGTGGGCTGCCAGATACCTTCCTGTCGCCTCCAGCGCCTCTAGAACCATGCGCAGATCCCACAACTGCTGGCCTTTCAGAACCATGTCGGCCTTGGAAAGGGCAGAGACTACAGAATCGATGCAGGGAATAGGGGCGAAGGGTGGGCGATCCTCACCTTCCAGCACCCGTGTAACTTCAGATTGGACTTCCTGGCGATCGAGAACGGCTGGCAGACTTTCAGCCGGTGTGTACTCCTCCATCAGCCTTATGCCGCGCGGTGTATAGGTCCCCGCGGCAATCCGCGCCATGAAATCGCGGAAAGCGAGCCGGTCCAGATCGTAGTGGCTCAATCAGAGACCCGTTGCAGTTCCTCTTTGGCCAACTGGCTGACCAGACTTCCCTCCGCCCTGCCCTGCAGGCGGGGCATCGCATCTTTCATCAGGCTTCCCAAGTCGGTAATGCCTTCCAATCCCTCGTCGACTATCAGCGAGCGGAGTACCTTCCTGATTTCCTCCTCACCCAGCTGTTCGGGCATGTATTCCTCGATTACCCCCAATTCCCTTTTTTCTTTATCGTAAAGTTCAAGGCGACCGGCCTTTTCGAAGGCTTCCATCGACTCCCGGCGGCTCTTGGCCTGTTTGCTCAGCACACGCAGCACGTCTTCATCCTCCAGGTCTGCCTGCTTTTCGATACGCGCGTACTGAAGTTGAGATATGAGGAAGCGGAGGGCACTCGTGCGTTCTTTTTTGCCCCCCTTGAGGGATGTTTTCAGATCTTCCTGCAGCTTTTTCAGTATGTGGGACATCGACACTCCCGGGCCAAGGTCGATCACGCGGCGCGGGTTCCGGCCGTATTCATGTGACCGCAACTCTGCCGCAGCTGCGCCGCAGTTGTTCAGGACCGTGCAAAAAGATGTAAATATGCGGAACTGGCAAGACTTTTCCGAGCCGAGGCGCATCTGCGTCCGCCGCCGCCGCAAGCTGCTTCCCATGAACAGGTGGGCCTTATCAGGTTCTGATCAGGTACTATTTAGACTCAGTACACTAGTAGCAGCAGGGAAAGCACCGCCACGGCGGCAGTTTCGCTGCGAAGCCGGCGGCTGCCCAGGTTGACTTCCAGCGCTCCCATACTGCGCAGGAACTCAAGCTCCGCGGAGACCAAACCCCCTTCGGGACCTATAACAACGGCCACGGGCCCTTCCGCGGGGATCACACCCGGCTCGCTGAGGATATCAAACAGCCCGCTGTTCGCCTCATCACTGGCCACCAACAAGGCAGTAGCCGGTATCTTCCCGGTGAATTCCTCCCATTCGAGCGCTGTGGAAATGAAGGGAATCCACCCGCGCCCGCACTGCTTGGCCGATTCAGCGGCCAGACGTCTCCACCGCTCCAGCTTAACACCCCGCCGCTGGACGCGCTCTGTTAGAAGCGGCACCAAACCGTACATGCCAAGCGTGGTCCCCTGCTCCACTATCCGATCCATGCTGGCGGGCCGCACAAGGGCCTGGTAGAGAGTGACGCGTCGCGGAGGCTCCCGCCAATCGTTCACCACCTCGACGACCTCAACAACCGTGGCTCCGGGGTCGGGATCTATAACCGCACATCGCGCCGCAACCCCTGTCCCGGTAATGGCCCACACCTCGGTTCCCTTTGCACACCGTCGTACACGAACAGCGTGGTGGCTTTCCTGCCTGGAAAGCTTGATGCGTGAGCCGCGTACTGGTTCTCCCTCCTCCCGGGGCCACAGCACACATATCAGCTCGCTCACGGGCGGAAGGCCTCCAGCATGATCCAATCCCCCTGGTTTCTCTTGCCACTAGTTTCAAGACCGGCCTGTTGTATCAGGGCGGTTGCAGGGGCTTCCTCCTCTTGCCTGAGGCCCGAAATGAGGGCGATCCCCCCCGGGGGAGTAATCATAGCCAGCGCCTCGATATTGCTCTCGAAAAAAGTGAAGTAGAGATTCGCCAAAATGAGCTTGAACGGGCCGCGTGCAGGCAGGTTGGGGAATTTCGCCCGCACTACGACTATGCTGTCAGACAGGCCGTTTCGTTCCACGTTCGAGCGGGCGGCCTCGACCGCATCACGGTCGTTGTCGACAGCCATCACCCGGTCTGCACCCAGGCGTACAGCGCCGATCGACAGAATTGCGGAACCACACCCGATGTCGAGCACGGTACCCGCCGCTGCCAGGTCTTGACGGTTCTCCAGACCCTCCAGAACCAGGGTGGTGGTAGGATGGTGGCCCGTTCCGAAGGCCATGCCTGGCTGCAGGTAGATGACTTTCCGGCCCTCGGCCGGCCGCTCCTGCTCCCAGGGAGGGAGGATGAGCAGCTGCTCGCCAACGGGTATGGGAGGAAAGTGATACCGCCACTGTTCGGCCCAATCCACCGGCGGTGCGTCTTCGGGCTCGCCGAGTGAGTAGGGAGCAGCCTGTGGCCCCAGCCTGTTCAGGAATGCATCCAGACGGCGGTGCGCAGACCCTGCCTGGTGGTCCGGAAAGTAGATATCGAGAGTGACGTGGTCTCCAGCGCCTTCGAGTTCGCTGCCTGCCGCCTCGTGTACGCGTACCCCGGAAGATCCCCATTCCACGACTTCGGCACATACCCAATCAACAAAGGAAGTGGGAATGGTCAGACGCAGGCAGGCCCAGCGGCTACCCATGCGGGCGCTCCGCCTCAACCCCGTCGTGCTTTTTGCAATGCAGCCTGAACCTTTTCGCCCGGCTTGAACTGTTCGTTTTCCTCTAACTCCTCCAGCAGCTTCTTCTCGTTCGCCCCCACCTTCTGTGGTGTCCACACCACGATTTCCACCAGCAGATCGCCTTTGCCATAGCCATTCAGATGGGGGATCCCTTCATCGCGAAGCCGGAGGATCTTCCCCGACTGGGTCCTGGATGGGATTTTCAGGCGTGCGGTACCGTGGAGGGTAGGAATGTCTACTGTGCCGCCAAGGGCGGCAGTGGCGAATGAGACAGGCTGTATCCTGTACAGATTGTCTCCTTCGCGGTCGAAGTGAGGATGTGGTTTTTCCTCGATGAAGACGATGACGTCGCCCGGCGGCCCGCCCCGCAGCCCTACATTGCCCTCACCGGAGAGGGTGAGATAATTTCCAGTGGCCACACCGGGTGGCACCTTTACGGTTATTGTACTCTGCGAGCGGACCCTCCCACTGCCCGAACAGGTCTTGCACGGCTCTGCCACAACCATCCCCTCACCCCTGCAGGCCGGACAGGTGCTTACATTCACCATCTGACCGAAGAGGGAACGGCTGACCTGCTGCACTTGCCCCGCACCCTGGCAGGTCGGACAGGTGATGGGGCTCGTTCCCGGTTGGGCACCACTGCCCTCGCAGGTCGAGCAGCGCTGCCAGCGGCGGATCCGGACCTTCTTCGTGACTCCCCTGGAGATTTCTTCGAGACTCAGAACGAGTTTGATTTCCAGGTTGCCGCCGCGGGTGACGGTGCGACGCCGGCCGGGACCGCCTCGCCTTCCCATGAACAGGTCATCGAATCCCCCGAAACCCCCGAAATCACGCATGAAGGCGCGCAGTGCCTCGGAGAGGTCGAAGGTCTCGAACCCGAAGCCCCCTGTACCAACCCCCACGCCCTGAGCCTGGTGTCCGAAACGGTCGTAACTCTTCCGCCTCTCATCATCCTTGAGGACTTCGTAGGCCTCGGTGGCCTCCTTGAATTTCTCCTCCGCCCCTTTATCTCCGGGGTTGCGATCCGGATGATACTTCAAGGCCAGCTTGCGGTATGCCTTCTTAACCTCGTCCACTGATGCGGAGCGGTCGATGCCTAGAACCTCGTAATAATCTCGCTTGGCCATGGGTTACTCGGATTCTATCTCTTCGGAATCCGGCTGTACGACGTCTGGTCGTACGATCATTACCTTCGGAGCTCTCACCACCCGTCCGTGCATCTCATATCCCGGCTCCACAACCGTTGCGATATGTTCCGGTTCGATCTCTTCATGAGCACAGACGCCGACAGCTTCATGGCGATGCGGATCGAACAGCTCTCCCACGGGAGACATCCGTTCCACACCGGCTTGGCGAAGAACTTCGCTCAGCTGCTGCAGGATCAACTCAATACCGTCATGGAACGCCTGATAATCCCTGGTGCCTTCGCTGGAGACAATGGCCCGCTCGAAGGAATCCAGCACAGGGAGTAGTTCACGGATGAGGGTTTCGTGGCCGTAGCGGAGCAACTCCTCGCTCTCGCGCTGGCGCCGCTTCTTGTAGTTTTCGAACTCGGCGGTGGCCCGCAGCAGCCTGTCTTCCATCTCCGCCAGCTGTTGCTGGAGCGAAGCTATCCTTTCGTCGGCGGCTTCTTCGACTACTTCCTCTGCGGTCTCGCCGACCGCCTCCTCGCGCTCTTTCTGGACCTCCTGAGACACTTCACTCTCATTGTTTGGCTCTGCCCGCCTCATCTCGACCGATCTTCCCTGACAATGGCGGAATCCTTGCCCTTGTCCGCCGTGTAGACCACCTGCTCCAGAACTTCGCTCATAATACGGGCTGTATAATCCACGATACTCACCAGTTTAGAGTATTCCATGCGCGTTGGTCCCAGCACACCCACCGTACCTGAGCCCTCGCCTGCCGTATAGTGTGAGGACACGATACTGCAGAACTGGATTTCACCTTCCCGGTTCTCCTCACCGATGGTGATGGTCAAGCCCTTCTCCCCCCTCCTCCGCCCGAGAATCCTGAGAATGACATCCTTCTCCTCTAGCGCTCCCATCAGCGAAACTATGCGCTCCGGTTCGGCGAATTCCGGTAGAACGAGGATATGGGGCGTGCCCCAGTAGTGAATGTTTCCTTCCGTGGATGGAAGCGCAAACAGCTCTTCAGAATTACTCAGGATCAGCTTCAGGATTTTCGGGTCACCGGCAGAGGCGTCTCGCATGCGCTCCCGCACCGATTCCCGGATGGCCCGCATCGGCAATCCCGACAGCCGCTCGTTGAGAAGCTGGGCAGTTTCGTGAAGGCTATCGCTATCGACACGGGCGTCCAGTTCCAGAACCACTGTCCGCAGGAATCCCTTGGCGATGGTGAGCACGGCCAGGATTTTCGGGCCGCCTAGAGCCACCAGCTCGATCTTCTCGAAAATGCCCTTTTCCAGTCTGGGTTCCAGACTCACAGCCAGCAGCCGGGTCAGGTCCCCCAGTGCACGGACCGTCTGGTCGAGTATCGTAGCGGCATCCCTGCCGTAACCGTGAATTTCGCCAGATATAGCGTCACGGATCACGGCCTGTTCCCCGAGGCTGAGTTCTACCGGCGACATAAGCACATCCACGTAGACCCGGTAGCCAAGATCTGTCGGAATCCTGCCGGCACTGGTATGCGGCTGCTCCAACAGGCCGGCCTCCTCCAGATCATTCAGAGTATTGCGGACCGTCGCCGGCGAGAGTTCGAGGCCGAACCGGCGCACGAGAGTCCTAGATCCCACCGGTGCTGCGTCGTGGATGAAGGCCTTCACCACCAGGCCGAGAATATTTTTCTCACGTTCTGTAAGAGTTCTCACAGGCATGTCTTTCCCACTTCCGGACGGGATATCAGAGTGGGGGTGGAAATACTCAGCAGGTGCCGTTCAATTCCGCTTAGCACTCTCACCCCGAGAGTGCCAGCCAACAATAGAAAATAGGTTCCGCTCGCTGACCGGTCAATAAGCGGCTGGGGCTCACCCGTCAGCTAATCCTCTCGGCCGGCCCCTTCCCGTGCTCTCCGCTCAGCACGCAGAGCACCAGCGAGCATGATAGCAAAGCCGCCCCAGACTCCTGCCAGGACGATCAACATGGTGATAATGCTGTCAGGTGTCACTGTACTATTCCTCCGGTGTGCGAAATCTCCCCGCCGAGGTCGAGGGTACGACTGGCCATCCAGTTGTTGAGTCCCACGAGCAGGATTATAGCCAGCGCCCACTGGAACAAGCAGGTTCCGAGGCTGTAGGTCGCGAAGGGGTTCCACCACGCCTCGGCGAATCCGAATGACTGGACCATCCACCAGGTAAGCATCACGAGGAACTCCATCGGCACCAGCACTCCCAGCACACCATTGAACCAGGAACCCACATTGAGTTCGTTGCCGGGCAGGTTGATAAGTTCCGTGCGGACCCGGTTGAGTCCGAACTTTATCGCGGCAAAGGAGAAGAACCCTCCGCTCACCATCAGCCCGAGACCCCACGCCCAATCCTGATTGTTGAAATAAGTGAGGCTCAACGCGCTGGGGACTCCGCCCAGAAACACGGCGGTAAAAACCGTAGGAATCGCTCTCGGCCTCGTCATACCGAAATCCATGAGGATGCGGGTGATGAGCTCTATCTGGGCGATCAGGCTGGAGAGCGCGGCGGCGGTGAGTGCCAGAAAGAAAATGGCGCAGAAGAACTGCCCCAGGGGAAAGTTGGAGAACAGGATCGGCATCCACACGAAGGTGAGCCCGGTGGAGGCGGGACCGCTGTAGGTAGCTACCTCGAATGCTTCCTGGAAGGTGGGGAAGGAGGCAAACACCGTCGGTAGCACGGCCAATGCGGCCAGCAGGCTCATGCTGTTGTTGCCGAGGCCGATTATGAGTGAGTTCCGCACCGTGTCTTCCCGCTCCCGTGAATAGACGGCATAGGTCAGCATCAATCCCCAACCCGCCCCGGTCGACCATGCAGACTGGGTGAGACCTTCCAGCCACACCCTGTAGTCGGCCAAGCGGCCCCACTCGATATGGAACATGAACTGCAGGCCCTTCTCGGCTCCCGGCAGGGTGAGGGCGCGCACAGCCGCTATCAGCAACAGCAGCGCCAGCAGCGGAATGAGTATCCGATTGGCGCGTTCGATACCCTTCACTACACCCTTGTATATCACCCAGGCTCCGATACTGATCGCCATGAGGTGAAAAAGAAGCGCCCATCCTTTTGTGGCAAATGCCTCGAAGGCCTGTTGTGACGCCTGGGCGTCGGAAAAACGGCTCAGACCGCCACTCAGTGCGACAAAGAAGTAGCGCAGGCACCACCCCATGACCACCGAGTAGTAGAAGGTGATCATGGTCGTTACCAGCGCCACGAACCCCCCCATCCAGGAGTAGTTCCGCCCTATCAACCGGCCGAAAGCACCGATCAGCCCCATGCGCGTCTTCTTCCCCATGCCGAATTCCAGAATCAGCAGGGGTATCGACCATGCGAACAGGAAGAAGAGCCAGGGAATGAGGAAGGCACCGCCCTCATTATTGGCAA
>JAUVWC010000122.1 GCA_030604325.1 Candidatus Zixiibacteriota bacterium
ACGATTTCTACACCCGCATTGGCAAGATAACGCCGCCGCGGATGGCGGCCATGGATTTGCTGGCACAACTCAGCCCGTTGGCCTCACCGGTAGAAGTACTGACCAAGTTGATCGAGTGGGAAGGGTAGAGACCGATGTCGGACAAACTGGCCGCCTACCGACACGCGGACTCGCCGCTGCCCGCCCGCCACCGGCTCTGGCCCCTCTTTGGAACCGGCTTCGAGAACCTGGGGCGCGAAGGGTGTCCGATCGAGGTGGCCATGCCTCAGCACGGACCGGACGAGCTGCTGGTGCGCCATGATGCCTGCGGGCTCTGTTTCTCTGATATCAAAGTCATCCAGGCGGGCGAGGCCCACCCCCGTATCTACCGCGACATGCGGGCCGAGCCGGTGGTGTTGGGGCACGAGGTGAGCATGACCGTAGTCGGCGTGGGTGAGGAACTGCGCGATCGGTACAGCGCCGGCGACCGGTTCATCATCCAGGCCGACATCTTCGTCGACGGCGTGGGCTATGCCTACGGCTACGAAATCCAGGGCGGGCTCTCGCAGTACAGTGTGATCGACCGGCGGGTGCTCAGCGGCGACCACGGATGCTACCTCCTCCCTGTCCGTCCAGCCACCGGCTATGCTGAGTCCGCCCTGACGGAGCCGTGGGCCTGCGTGATCGCCGCCTACGGCCTGGCCTACCGTCAGGGCCTCAAGCCGGGCGGCACGGCCTGGATCATCGGCTCGGGCGACGCCGGAGAGCAGCCGTACACGATCAGCAGGGGTTTCGACGAAGCCTCGCACCCCGACCGTCTGCTGCTGTCCGATGTCCCGGCCGACTTCGGTGCCCGGCTGAAGCGGCGCGCCAGCGAGCTGGAAGTGGAGATCCTCGAAACTGACGACATCGACTTCCCGCCGGTGGCGGAGGTGGACGATATCGTGCTGCTGGGCGCAGACGCCGACATCATCGAAACGGTCAGCCCCCACCTGGCGGATTTCGGTGTCACGGCCATAGTCGCCGACCGGCCACTGTGCCGAAAGGTGCAGATAGATGTGGGCCGCGTGCATTACAACCGGTGGATTTACATGGGCGGAGCCGGTCCCGACATCGCCCGCGCCTACGGTGACAAACCGGTCCGCTGCCGGCTCGAGCCCGGCGGGCACGCATGGTTCATAGGCGCCGGCGGCCCGATAGGGAGGATGCACCTGCAGCATGCGATCCAGATAGCGGATGGTCCCGCCATCATAGTCTGTACCGACATCAGCGACCCGCGACTGACCGATCTGCATGAGACCATGGCCACAGAGGCGGAGGCCAAGGGCATCGACTTCATCTGCCTCAATCCGGCGGACCGGCAGACTTACGAGGCGGGTATGGCCCCCTTCCGGGAGCGGGGATTCGACAACATCGTGGTGCTGGCGCCCGAGCCGGCCGTCATCGCTGAGGCGGCCACCTGGCTCGGCGCACATGGTGTTATGAATGTCTTCGCCGGAGTTCCCCGAGGCACGATGGTACCTCTCGATCTGAGCAACACCTATCAGAAGGGCACCCGCATTATCGGGCACTCGGCCTCCACTATCGAGGATCTCCGCCTGATGCTGGATCAGACCGAGTCGGGTGAACTTTCACCCAATCGCTCGGTGGCCGCCATCGGCTCGCTCGAAGCCGCCGGCGACGGTCTGCAGGCGGTGCAGGATGCACTGTTGCCCGGCAAAATCGTCATCTACCCTCACATCCAGGATATGCCCCTTACCGCTCTGCCCGATCTGAAAGAGAAACTACCCGGCGTCCATGCCAGGCTGAAGGATGGGCGCCAGTGGACGGTGGAGGCCGAGGAGGAGTTACTGCGGTTGATGCTTCCGTGAGGAGGGAGAGCTTATGGAGGGACACTATCAGAGGATAACTCATGGATAGAACGCTGAGAGTGCTGGAAGATAAGATTGCCATCGTCACCGGTGGTGCCCAGGGGCTCGGCGAGGCCGTCTGCCGACGGCTGGCCCGGGAAGGTGCGGATGTCGTCGTGGCCGACGTGAACCTGGCCGGTGCCGAGCGGGTCGCCGCCGACATCGCGGCCGGGACTGGGCGCCGCGCCACGGCGATAGAAGCGGACATCTCCGATGAGCCTCAGGTCGAGGCTCTCGTGGAGCGCACCGTCGAGGAGTTCGGGCGCCTCGATATCCTGGTCTCCAACGCCGGCATTCTCATCGCCGGGCCGGTGGAGGAGTTCCCCGCCGAGCAGTGGCGGGCGGTTATCAACGTCAACCTCTTCGGCTACTTCCTCTGCGCCAAGCACGCGGCGCGGGTGATGAAGCAGCAGCGCAGCGGAGTGATCATCCAGGTCAACTCGAAGTCGGGCAAGAAGGGCAGCTACCGGAACTCGGCCTACGCCGCCACCAAATTCGGCGGCGTCGGGTTGACGCAGAGTCTGGCGCTGGAGCTGGCCGAGTACGGCGTACGTGTCAACGCCGTCTGTCCGGGCAACCTGCTTGACTCACCGCTGTGGGTCGACTCGCTCTACGCCCAGTATTCCCAGCGATGGGGAATCACCGAGGAGGAGGTGCGCCAGAGGTACATCGACCAGGTGCCGCTCGGGCGTGGCTGCACCTATGACGACGTAGCGAATGTGATCGTCTTTCTCGCCTCCGACCAGGCAGGCTATATGACCGGCCAGGCGATCAACGTCACCGGCGGTCAGGAGATGAGATGATGGTTACCAAGTACCTGGCATTCGACCTCGGCGCCGAGAGCGGGCGGGCCCTGATCGGCCGCCTGGATGGGGAGCGGCTCCAGCTCGAGGAGCTGCACCGCTTTCCCATCGGGCCGGTCGATGTGAGGGGGAGCATGCACTGGGACGTGGAGGGAATATGGAGGGAGATCAAGCACGGCCTGTCGGCTGCGGCCGGGGCTCACGGTGAGGAGCTGGCCGGCATCGGCCTCGATACCTGGGGCGTAGACTTCGGGCTGCTGGATGCCGGAGACAACCTGCTGGGTGATCCCTATCACTACCGCGACAGCCGGACCGATGGCATGATGGAGGAGGCCTTTCGCCTCGTGCCGCGCGCCGAGATCTTCGAGCGCACCGGCATCCAGTTTATGCAGCTGAACAGCCTCTTCCAGCTGCTGGCCATGGCCAGCGCCGACTCCCCCGCCCTGGCCGCCGCCGAGACCTTCCTCAACATGCCCGATCTGTTCAACTTCTGGCTCTCCGGCCGCAAGGCGAACGAGTTCACCATCGCCACCACCACCCAGTGCTACGATCCCCGCCGGGGCGTGTGGGCGTGGGAGTTGCTGGAGGCCCTCGGCATCCCCACCCGCATCTTCGGCGAGATAGTCGCCCCCGGCACGGTGCTCGACACCCTGCTCCCGTCGGTGGCGGAGGAGACCGGCTGCGGGCCGGTGCCGGTGATCGCCCCCGCCACCCACGACACCGGCTCCGCCGTGGCGGCCGTGCCGACCGAGAACGACGACTACATCTACCTAAGTTCGGGCACCTGGTCGCTGATGGGAGTGGAGGTAGACGAACCGGTGATCAGCGCCAGGAGCCTCGAGTACAACTTCACCAACGAAGGGGGTGCCGGCGGCAGGTTCCGCCTGTTGAAAAACATCATGGGGCTGTGGCTGGTGCAGGAGTGCCGCCGCCAGTGGGCAGAGAGGGGCGAGGAGTACTCATATGATGAAATGACGGCCATGGCCCTGGAGGCCCCCGCCTTCGGCTCCCTGGTGGATCCCGGCGACAGCCGCTTTCTGCCTCCGGGCGACATGCCGGCGCGCATCCAGACCTTCTGCCGCCACACCGGCCAGGTAGTGCCGGAGATGAGGGGCACGATCATCCGCTGCGCGCTGGAGAGCCTGGCACTGGAGTACCGCTGGGTGGCCGACAGATTGATGGAACTGACGGGGCGGCGGCTGCCGGTGGTGCACATCATCGGCGGGGGTAGCCGGAACCGGCTGCTGAACCAGCTCACGGCCGACGCCACCGGTCGGCCCGTCCTCGCCGGCCCTGCCGAGGCCACGGCCATGGGCAACGTGATGGTGCAGGCGCTGGCGCTGGGCCGGCTCTCCTCACTCGCCGAAGGCCGCGCACTCGTGCGCCGCTCGGTGGAGATGGAGACATTTGAACCGAGTGGAGAGACGGCCTGGGACGAGGCCTACCAGCGATATCTCGACATCAAGAAGATATAAGAGATGAGGAGTTTCCGGTGGGAAACCGGAGTAAGAGCATGAATGCAAAACCGAACAACGATCCTCTGAAGACCCACGGGCTCAGCCGGGAGAAAGCCCTCGACCTGCTGCGCCAGATGTGGGAGATACGGATGTTCGAAGACCGCGTATACGACCTGCTTGGACGCAACATCATCAAAGGCGCCTCACACCTCTATGCGGGACAGGAGGCGGTAGCCGTGGGGGCGATCTCGGTCCTGGGCGACAAAGATCTGATAACCAGCACCCACCGTGGACACGGTCACTGCCACGCCCGGGGAGCCAGCCTCACCGAGACCGAGGAGGAGAGGCAGCAGCATTACAACAAGATGATGGCCGAGCTGTGCGGCCGCGAGACCGGCTACTGCCTGGGCCGAGGCGGCTCGATGCACATAGCCGACGTGGAGCGGGGCAACCTGGGTGCGACCGGCATCGTGGGCGGCAACATCCCCGTGGCGACCGGCGCGGCGGCGGCGCAGCGCAAACTGGGCAGCGGCAGGGTCGTCCTCTGCTTCTTCGGCGACGGGGCGGTCAACACCGGAAACTTCCACGAGTCGCTCAACCTGGCGGCGCTGTGGGACCTGCCGGTGGTCTATATCGTGGAGAACAACCTGTACGGCATGTCGGTACCGATCGCCGCCGCCGCCGCCATCCCCGACATCGCCCATCGCGCCTCAGCCTACGGCATGCCCGGCGAGGTGGTGGACGGCATGGACGTGCTGGCCGTGCGCAAGGCGGTGGGACGGGCCGTGGAGCGGGCCCGGCAGGGCGAGGGGCCCTCGCTGCTGGAGTGCCAGACCTACCGCTGGTACGGCCACTCCCGCTCCGATCCGCGCCAGTATCGCACGAAGGAAGAGGAGGCCGATTGGAGGGCGCGCGATCCCATCCCCGGTTTCACTGCCTGGCTGGTGGATAACGGCGTCTGCACCACGGAAGAGATCAACACTGTGGAAACGCAGGTGGAAGAGGCGATTGATGAGGCTACCGAGTTTGCTCTCGATTCCCCCATGCCCTCTGCCGATGATCTGGAAAAGTAC
>JAUVWC010000169.1 GCA_030604325.1 Candidatus Zixiibacteriota bacterium
ATCTGGTTGCGGTCTCCGATCGCCTCCCTTACCCGGCGCTCGCAGCCGGAGAGGATCGCCGCCCCGGAAACGAGAATCATGATCAGCATCATCACCACTGCCATCAATCCCGCTGAGAGCATACTGTCTCTGTTTTTCAAATCCATTTTCATAACTATCCCTCTGGGCTGGAAGAATCTGCAAACGTAGCTTCCTGATCGTCGGCGGTCAACGGCTGGCCTACCGCCTTCGCCGCCGCCGCACTTCCGGCAGCCACATCGAGCGGGCGCAGAAGCAGCCATCCGGCAACGAAGAAGATGCTGACCGACAGGACGGCCCAACGCTGGCTGCCGGTGACCAGGCTGACCATCCCGAACAGCAGCGGTCCGATGATGGCGGAAAACTTGCCGCACAGGCCGTAGAAACCGTAGAACTCGGCTTCTCTGCCGCCGGGAGTCATTTTAGCCATCAGTGCCCTGCTGGCCGCCTGGCTCGATCCCATGGCGATGCCGGCCAGGCACCCGACCATATAGAACGTGAGTGCATTTTGGGCCAGAAAGGCACCGGCGGTCATAGCCATCCACAGCGCCAGGGAGATTTCCACCGTTGGCTTAGCTCCCAATCTGTCGGTCAGATGGCCGAATGCCCACGCTCCGGGTACAGCGGCTAACATGATCACGGCAAAGAAGATAATCACCTGGAGGGGATTGAACCCCAGAGTGTCCGCGGCGTATATCCCCCCGAAGGCGATCACGGTGTTGATGCCATCGCTGTAGATAAAGAAGGCCAGCAGGAAGCGGGCCGTGTGACGGTAATGATGCAGGTGCGCGAGGGTATCCCTGACCCGTATCCACCCTTCCCGCCACGGGCTCCTGGCCAGCCTTCTGAGCGGCGGCCGCTCGCGTACGTAGAGGAAGAAGGGAACGGCGAAGACGAGGAAGAATAGGGCCGATATCAGGAAGGTTGGCGCCAGGGCTCCATAGTTGTCCAGTTCGGTGGCACGCCAGGCGAAAGGAATGGCCAGCGTCAGCGTAATCAGAGCTCCGACATATCCCCAGGCGATACCCATCCCCGAGACGTAACCCAGCCGCTCGGACGGGCTTATCTAGGGGAGGAAGGCGTTGTAGAAGACCAGACCCCCCTGGAAACCGATGTTACCCATGATAAACAGCAACAGGCCCTGCCAGACCTGTCCGGCACCCACAGTGATCATCAGGGCGGTGGGCACGATGCACAGGGCCGTATAGAGCCCGATAAACAACTTTTTCCTGGACGTCTCGTCCGCAAAAGCTCCCAGGTAGGGACTGGTAATGCCAACCAGAAACATGGAGGCGGCGTTTCCCAGACCCCACAGGAAGTCACCCACTTCACGCTCTCCCCAGGGAAGCGAGATGGCAAGGTCGCCAACAACATATTCCCTGAAGTAGATGGCGTAGGCGACGGTGACTACCATTACTGTGAAGCTGGTATTGGCGAAATCGAACATGTACCAGCCCCACAGCTCGCGCCTGTCTTCACGCTTCACTTCCTGCCCTACTTCACCACTCAAGGCTCCACCCCCTCCACCCGGGTCAGCTCCGGCGGAGCGTCGCGGCGATCCACCACCCCGACGAGATCAAAGCGGAGCCTGCGACGGGCGCTATCTCCCCCCATCTCACGCAGGTAGGCGGCCGCCGCCCCACGCCACCGGCGACGCTGAGCACGGCCCAGCCAGGCTAGCGGGGATCCCGCCAGAGTGCCCCTGGCCGCTTTTATCTCCACCATAACAACCTCATCCCCGCGGGTGCACACCAGATCCAGCTCTCCCCCACCCCCACGCCACCTCCGCCCGGCGACAGTGTAACCTCGTGATGCGTAATCGGAGGCGACTAGCTCCTCCGCCCTCGCCCCCCACGCCTGAGGACTTTCACCACTGTTTTCCGTGACCAGCTCGAGCTGCCGGTTCCCCTTCAGAAATGAACGGCGGTGAACTGATGTTGGCCCCAGCTGTTGGAGGGCCTCAAAATGACGAGCCGTGGCATAGCCCTTGTGCGAGGCTAATCCGTAACCGGGGTATTCTCTGTCCAGCTCCTCCATCATCCGATCGCGGCTTACTTTGGCCACAACGCTGGCCGCTGCGATCACCCTGCACCGTCTGTCTCCTCCCACCAGGGCCTGGTGTGGAACCGAGCAGGAGGTCAGAGGGCGGCCATCAACCAGGGCAAACTCGGCCGGCTGCTCCAGTGCGGACAGCGCCCGATCCATGGCCAGGTGAACCGCGCCGAGAATATTGTGTCTGTCTATTTCCTTCACGGAGGCTACACCCACACCCCAGGCCTCTGCCGCCGATGTGATGGTTTCATATGCAGTTTGACGCGCTGGCGCCGTCATCCGTTTGGAATCATCAAGGCTATAGTGGATGAAGTCGGGTGGAAGAATAACAGCGGCAGCGACTACCGGGCCTGCCAGCGGTCCCCGGCCCACCTCGTCGACACCGGCGATACGACGATATCCCTTCTCCCACAGCCGGCGCTCGGGATCGCAAAAGGCCCGCCAGCGCGCCTCCTGCCGGCAGGCCTTCTCCTCTTCCAGGCGAACTTTTCGCGCAAGATCGCCGGCCCCTTTACGGGGATCCCGCTCGAGCGCGCAAAGCAGACGCTGCCGCTCTTCGCCGCCTATGGCGAGGAGCTGCTGCTTAAGCTCGCGAAGGCTCAGACCCTGTAGATCCACACCGAGCTCAGGGGGTTTGTGTTGCCTCGTCCCCTGAATCCTCCACCGATGCTTCAGCACCTTCGTCGGTGGCCCATTCCCCAGGGGTCTGTACCGCCGCATAGCGGCGCTCCTTGACCCTGGCGCGCTTGCCCTTACGCGCACGCAGATAATTCAGCTTGGCCCGACGCACACGCCCGCGGCGGCTGATCTCGATAGTGTTGATCATCGGACTGTTGAGGGGAAAGATTCGCTCCACTCCGACGCCACCCGAGACCTTGCGGACGGTGAAGGTGCGGCTGTTACCTGCACCTTTGATACCGATCACTATCCCTTCAAAGACCTGAACCCGCTCCTTCTCACCCTCGACCACTCGCACATGGACCTTTACCGTATCCCCCGATTTGAAGTCGGGCAGGTCTGTGCGTTTTTCGCTGACAGCCAAAGCCTCTAGGCGCTTCATCTCAATTCTCCTCTATATTCCTTCTGGCCTGCGGCTCCCTGTGGCCCTCAAGCGTTGCACTGCGTTGAGTAGCCCCGCCAGTTAGTTCCGATCACCTTCACTCTTCTGAGCGTCACGCAGCTCCACCAGGTAGTTTCGATCTTTTTCACTCAGCTGAGCATTCTCCAATAATTCTGGCCTTCGTTCCAGCGTTCGCTTCAATGCCTGTTTTCGCCGCCAATCTTCAATAGCTCCATGGTCCCCCGAGAGGAGCACTTCAGGGACACTCATCTGCCGGTACACCGATGGCCTGGTATAATGGGGATGGTCGAGCAATCCTGTACCGAAAGAATCGCCGGCCGCCGAGGCGGGGTCCCCCATCGCTCCGGGCAGAAGTCTTGTCACCGCCTCGACGATAACCAGAGCGGCGGCTTCTCCTCCATTTAAAATAACATCTCCCACACTGTATTCATAAGTAACTAGAGCCTGCCGGACCCGCTCGTCGATGCCGCGGTAGCGCCCGCACAGGATGGTGAATGCGGAAAAGCCGACCAGCTTCAGGGCAGCCTCCCGGTCGAAGATCCTGCCCTGGGGCGTGGTCAGTAACACCGGTGCCCCGGAGTCGAATCCCTCATCCAGCAGGCTGTCGTAGGCTTCGAAGAAGGGTTCCGGTTTCAGTACCATGCCGGGTCCCCCACCAAAAGGGTATTCATCCGCCGTGCCATGCCGGTCGTGCGTCCAGTCCCTGAGGTTGTGTATGTGGACTGCTACCTGACCGTCCTCCAGCGCCTTGCCCAGGAGCCCGGCTCCTAAGGGGCTGGTGAAGTAGTCGGGAAAGAGAGTCAGGACATGAATATCCATCACCCTATTCATCCCCCAACTGCTTCGAAGGCCCTGTTGAGTCACCAGCCGGTAGCGAATCCTCCTCCATCGCCGGCAGGGTAAGTACTACCCGCTTTCTGTTCAGATCTACCTCGTAGACGTATTCAGCCACCGCCGGCACCATAACCGGCCCCTCCGGCGTATGGACTTCAAAGATATCCTGGGCTGCGCCCTGATAGAC
>JAUVWC010000232.1 GCA_030604325.1 Candidatus Zixiibacteriota bacterium
CGGAGAGGTCCGGCAGTTCGGGCAGCGGCTGGCTAGGGATCGGCTCGTACCAGAAGGTAGCCGTCGACCAGTCATCCTGCCGCTCGTAGAGACCCTGATTCCATCCGATCTGTTGGATGGTGATGTGGCATTCCTGCTGCCAGTAGATGGGATCGGGCAGGTGCCACCGGTACATGGAGACGAAGCCCTCCTGATTCAGGCTGCACCCGTTGTAGAAGAAGGGGGTCTGCTGCATGCCGTAGGAGAGACAGATGTAGTCTTCACTTCCCGTACCGCAGATGGTCGGGAAGTCGGTATCGCCGTCCATGTAGATCTTGATCTCTCCTTCACCCCACCAGTGAGCGGTATCGAGTGAGCGGATACCGAGGACCGCGCCGATAAACCGCCCTTTGCCGGTTCTGCGGGGGAGCATGACGAAGTCCTCTTTGATGGTTGTCGGGTTATCACGCTGGAAGAGGACGTGGAGCCGACCAACATCGCGGGGATGGTCGTCGCTCAGGGTGTAGTCGATCTGATAGTAGAGGGGGATCTGTGCCGCGCCCTCGTTGGTAAAAGTGATTCGGGCGCTCTTTGTAAACGGCATGGGAAGCCAGACATTCATGCCGGCATTGCGGCCGAGTGAGTGTACGGCGGAGTGGTACGGCTCGACCTTGCCGTGGGCGAAGCCCATGAAGTCCCCCACCGGGCACTCGATGCTGGGATGGGTCTGCCCGTCCCACCAGGCGCGGATGACTATGCTGCGCAGGTTGTCCGGGCTGCGCCGCGTTGTCATCCAGATGTGGCGGATGGTACCCGGACCCTCGATGTCACATAGCTGCACGGTTTCGCCGGCGGCTATCTGTTTCATGGGTAATCCTTTTCTACCGGCTCCGAGGCGGCTGGCCGCCTGACCACCCTCGCCTCTGGCCCCGGTTGGATTTTCAAAGGAGATGGAGCGTGATTCGAGGCCGGTATCGAGCAGATAGGGGGTGTTCATCGGGTCGAAACCTTGTGCGGGTGATCGGCTGCAGGCGAGAAGGCAGAACGCAACGAGTAGAAACGGAACCGGGTATAGTGGATATCTGGCTTCCATCTGTTTTTCCTCTGCATGGAGTTTGTCTTCCACTGATAATACCAGAGGGATCTGCTGGGTGAAAAGCGGTGGCCGACTTATGTTTGACCGTGCGGGGGCGATCGTATTCGCCAATACCGGTGCCGTCGTTCTGGGCGATATCATAAGCCTGCTCTTCGAGGAGGCTTCCAGGTATTAGGATTATGAAGGAAACGGCAGACCGCCAGTGTTCTGTCTGTGGTAACCACCATCCGCATCTGGCTGAATCACTAGGTGTCTGTCCGGAGTGTGCGGGGACGGAGCAGGCTCAGCCGGCGGCACGCATTGCTCACGGCCGCTCCCGGCAGATGTTCGGCCTGCCGGAGATCCCGCCACGTTCCGCGGGAGGTGTACAGTGTAAGCTTTGCGGGGGCGAGTGTGTCATCGGAGAAGGAGAACGGGGTTTCTGCGGGCTGCGGACGGTCCGTGAGGGTCGGTTGAGGCATATCGCGGGCACGCCGAAACGGGGCATTCTGCAGTGGTACCGCGACCTGCTGCCGACCAACTGCGTCGCCGACTGGGTCTGCTCCGGCAGCCGCCAGTACGGTAAACACAACCTGGCCGTCTTCTACTGCAGTTGCACTCTCGACTGCCTCTTCTGTCAGAACTGGCACTTCCGCGAGGTGGATGCCCAGCGCAGCGACGGCATGAGTGCCCGGGCCCTGGCCGATTGCGCCAATCCGCGAACCCACTGCGTTTGTTACTTCGGCGGAGACCCGGCTTCGCAGATGCCGCACGCGATCGCCTCGGCCCTGGTTATGGCCGAAAGGGGGGTAGTTGTCTGCTGGGAGACGGCCGGCACGGCCAATGCACGCCTGATGGAGCGCGCCGTGCGGTTGTCACTGGAAAGCGGCGGCTGCGTGAAATTCGATCTGAAGGCTTATACCGAATCGCTGCACGTTACCCTCACCGGCTGGAGCAACCGGCGGACACTGGAAAACTTCTCTCGCGCTACTGAAAAAATCAGCCAGCGCCCCGAACCCCCGCTGGTGATTGCCAGTACGTTGCTCGTACCCGGTTATGTGGATGCCGACGAGGTGGGGCGCATTGCCGCCTTTATCGCCCGGCACAACCCTGATATTCCCTACGCTCTACTGGGCTTCGGCCCCAGTTTCAGGATGCGTGATCTACCACCCACATCCCTCCGCCACGCCGAGGCAGCCCGCCGGGCAGCCATCGAGGCGGGCCTGCGTAATGTGCGTATTGGCAACCGGCACCTGCTGGGTAACGACTATTGAGGGTGCGGGGATCCGCCGCTGCCCAGGTGCTTGGTTAAAAAAGTGTCCAGGGCTTCCATATAGCGGCGGCCGCTCATCAGAAAAGCCTCGTTATGGCCGCCGTGAAGTTCCAGGAAATCCTTGGGAGGGCTCGCCGCTTCGTAGAGCTTCTGACCGTGGTGAAAGGGCACGATCTCGTCCTGCCGGCTGTGCACAACCAGCACCGGGCAGCGAACGCGCGAGATGCGGTCCAGCGCATCGTAGTGCAAGCGGGCCAGCAGCCGCACCGGCATGAACGGATAGAGTTCGGCGCCCATGTCGGGGATCGAGGTGAAGGTCGATTCTACAATAAGGGCTTTTGGGTAGTAGTGTTCGCTCAACCACGTGGCCACCGCTCCCCCCAGCGAGCGGCCGAAGACCACGATACTGTCCTGCGGAACTCCCCTCTCCTTCACCAGATAGGACCAGGCGGCCTCGGCGTCCCGGTAGGTGCCCGACTCTCCCGGTCTGCCTTCGCTCCGGCCGTAGCCACGGTAGTCCACGATCAGGGTGCTGAGTCGAAGATCCCGAATGATGGCCAGAGACTCCAGGCGGTGGGAGATATTACCGGCGTTTCCGTGAAAGAAGAGCAGCACCCCGCGTGGTTGGTCGGCCGGAATATACCAGCCGTAGAGTAGGAGACCATCGGAGGTGCGGATGCGCACTGTCTCATACGGCAGACCAAGATGGCCCGGAGTAGCGGTGAGGTCCCGGGTGGGTAGAAACACATAGCGGGACTGCAGCAGGTAGGCCAGTGCTGCGACCGCCAGGTACAGGACGGCGCCCGTGAGCAGAAGGAGGCCGAGTACGCGCACGTCGGTCCTCTATGAATCTGCCCTGGATGGGCATTTCGTGTCACGGATGTGCATAGCAATCATCATGCTACTTGGTTTCCGTCCAGAAACGGCCCTTTTGCGCAATCTCGGCGTCAATCTACCGGATTTCTTGTGCGACG
>JAUVWC010000105.1 GCA_030604325.1 Candidatus Zixiibacteriota bacterium
CGGACGAAGAGGTGGAACGGTTGATTCTGACCGCTTCAGGGGGACCATTCAGGAATATGCCGGTGGAGGAGTTTCCCTCGATTACTCCTCAGCAGGCGCTCAATCATCCCACCTGGAACATGGGAAAAAAAATCACCATCGACTCGGCGACGTTGATGAACAAGGGGCTGGAGGTGATCGAGGCGCACTGGCTCTTCGGGCTCCCCGTCGACCGGATCGATGTGGTCGTTCATCCTCAGAGTATCGTCCACAGCCTGGTTGAGTTTGTCGACGGCAACATATTGGCTCATTTCTCCGTACCCGATATGCGGCTGCCGATTCAGTATGCGCTGACCTATCCGCAGCGCAAGAAAATGGTGGTCGGCAGGAGACTGGGCATCGAACAGCTCGAGACTCTCTGTTTTGAACCACCGGATGAAGACAGGTTCCCGGCGCTCGGTCTCTGCCGACAGGCCGTCGAAGTAGGCGGCACGCTGCCGGCGGTGCTGAATGCGGCCAATGAGACGGCGGTGGCCGCCTTCCTGGCCGAGAAGCTCTCTTTTCCCGGCATCACCGATATCATCGAGCACGTGATGAAGGAGCATCGGCTGGTGGACGAACCAGACCTCGAAGATCTTATTACTGCGGGTTCCTGGGCCGTCCGGCGGGCCGGGGAGATTATAGCTAAACAATCATGGAGACCTGACCGGTGACGACGGTCCTGGCACTGATACTGGCTCTGGGCCTGTTGATCTTCGTACACGAGCTCGGCCACTTTCTGGTAGCCAAGGCCGTGGGGGTGCGTGTGTTGACGTTCAGCCTCGGTTTCGGGCACAGAATCGTCAGCTTCGAAAAAGGTGGGACCGAATACGCGATCTGCATCTTCCCCTTTGGCGGCTACGTGAAGATGGCCGGTGAGGAGCCGGAGGATCTATCGGAAGGCGAGGCCGAACCGCGGGAGTGGGAACCGGGCGACTACATGTATGCCAGTGTGCCGAGAAGATTGGCCATTATCACTGCGGGACCGGCCATGAACATCCTGCTGGCCCTGGTCATCTATTTTGGAGGCTACGCTGTTTCCGGTATCGACATTGTCTCCACAACAACGGTCGGTGCGGTTGAAGCGGGCAGTCTGGCCGAGGGAGCGGGATTCGTCGCCGGTGACTGGATCATTGCCGTGGATGGAGATTCCGTCGGCGACTGGGTATCCATGCTGAGACGTGTACAGGCGGGAATCGGGGACACTCACACGGTGAGCGTGGAACGCGACGGACATCCGCTGGAACTGAACCTTTACAGCCTGCTCGAAGCAGATGGGGGCTTGAGGGCCGGAGCGGAGAGAGGCTACGGCCTGGCTCCGGTTACAGGAACCCTGATTGACTCGGTAGTAGCTACCGGTGTTGCGGCGGCGGCGGGGCTGGAGGCAGGAGATCACATCGTCCGCGTGGGCGATCGGGAAGTCGACAACTGGCTGGAGCTCACCGGGGCCATACGGGGCTCTGCCGGAATTACGACCGAACTGCACTTCCTGCGTGATGGTGAAGTCAGACGCACCACAGTGACCCCCGAGCCGGTAGTGGACGATTCCACGGGTCGGGTGATCGGCCGGTTGGGAATAATCAGCGATCCGATGGATCTTCCCGTTGAACATATCAGCCTGGGCCTTCCCCGGGCTGCCTCCATGGCCGCTGTAGAGACCTGGGAGACTGGCACGTTGGTGATCGACATCCTGGCGAGGTTGATATCGGGACAACTTTCGATAAAAAAAACCATGGGGGGGCCGGTGACGATTATTGCCATGGCCTCAAGATCGGCCCGGAGCGGTCTGCTCAGCCTGCTGCTGTTTGTCGCTTTCGTCAGCGTTAATCTAGGTGTCCTAAATCTGCTTCCCATTCCCGTACTCGACGGCGGTCACCTTATATTTCTTGGGGTCGAAGCCGTGCGCGGCAAACCGCTATCGATGAAGGTACGCCTGGTAGCCACACAGGTGGGAATGGCCTTCATCATCCTGGTAATGCTGTACGTGACGGTCAATGATTTCATGCGACTACTGTAAAGCATGATCCTCAGGAGATTCCCGCTTTGGCATGTTCGTTCCGGCCCTCCGGGTGAAAGAGAGTTGAATATCCGCAAGGAGTTAGATAAGTGGCAATAGATCTGAACCTGGTCCCGGCTCAACCGGTGGTGAACGACATCCTGAATGCTGCGCTCATCTTTGCGGTGGCCTGGCTGCTGAGCCGTGTGGTACGGCTCTTCTTTTCGGTGATCGAGAAGCGGATCGTCAGCCGCACACGCGCCGAGCTGGACGACATGATTCTGAGAGCGGTCCGGGGACCGGTTGGCGTATGGATATGGGTTATGGGCCTCAAGTGGGCTCTTCAGAGCCTGCACGTGGGTGCCTTCGGCTTGTTTGTCGGCGATGCGGAAGTGATCACCCAGACCTGGGATAACATCATCGACAGCGTATTCTATGTCCTGATAGCACTCATACTGGTCACTCTGGTGACGCGCACCTTTTATGCTGTCGCCGACTGGTATATCAGACGCATCGCGGGACGCTTCGAGAGCCGTGTCGATGACGAGCTGATTCCCCTTATCAAGCGACTCTTTCAGATTGCTACATGGTCCATCGCCATCATTATCGTCCTCGATCACTTCGGGATCGGAGTGAACTCCCTCATCGTTGCACTGGGTACCGGTTCGCTGGCCTTGGGGCTGGCGGCCAAGGATACCCTCTCCAACATGATCGCGGGCTTCGTGTTGTTCGTAGACCGCCCGTTCAGGCTAGGGGACCGTATCCTGCTCGAGAATGGCACGAAGGGGGACGTCGTCGAGATAGGCCTGAGGAGCACGAAGATCCTGACCTTCGAAAATACGATCATGGTGGTGCCGAACGCGCAGATCGTTGACGAGAAAGTCACCAACCTGAGTTACCCCGATCCGAAGATCCGGGTAATGGTGGATTTTGGTGTCGCTTACGGGTCTGATCTGGAAAAGATCAAAGACATCGTTCTCGGGGTGGCAGTAAGGCACCCCAAGATCCTTGAGGAACCGGAACCGAAGGTCTACTTCATCGATTTCGGCGATTCGTCGCTGGACATGCGGTTGGTGGCCCGCACGGCCGACTATAAGGAGCAGTGGGTTACGACCGAAGAAATCAGGATGGATATCTGGAAGGCCTTCCGCGCCGACGGCATCGAGATCCCGTTCCCCCAGCGCGATTTGTGGTTCAGGAACCAGCCTGAATCTTCGCATATTGAGGGTCGGAATAGTGGAAGAGGATCGGAGCAGGAGTGAACGCTTTGACGCAGCGAACGTCCTATTTTATGAGATGAGGAAGAGACGCTGCATATTACTGGGTGTGGTCCCGCTGCTGCTTTTACTGGGAGTGTCGACGGCCCTGCCACGTGAGACGGGTGCCGATAACCGGCCGTCACCGATTGCCTTCATTCAAGCTCAACAGGACACCGGCACGATTCTCGATCTGACCCAGCGGCGGCAGCTCAACCGTCTCCACAGTACCGGGTTTCAGTATTATCAGATCCAGGAATACGCTAACGCGATACCGGCTCTTAGGAAATATACGGAGCTGGACAGTACCAATATCGATGTCTTGTACCTGCTGGCAACCTGCTACATACAGACAAAGCAGTGGATCCACGCCCGGGATACATACATGGCCCTGCTGCGGCAGTCTCCCGAAGAAACCAATGCCCTCCAGTCACTAGCTTATACCTATAACAAGCTGGGTCAGGACGACCTGCATCTGAAGACGTACGAACGCATTGTCGAGCTGGATCCCACCAATAGTGAATACCTCGAGTACCTGCTCGCCCTCTACCGACAGAGAGGTGATGAGGAGGGGATGCTGCGACTGCTGCGGGGGATGGCCGAATATTCCCCGGCCGATGCAGATGTCCATCGGCAGATGGCCGACATTTACGGCCGACAGGGGGACGTGGAGGCCCAGGTGCAGGCGCTGGAGCTCGCTGTTGAGAGTGATCCCGGCAATACGCTGAACCTTGAGCTGCTCGGAAAACTCTATTCTGAGGATCTGAACCGGCCGCACGAGGCCGCCCGCATCTACCGGCGACTGACCGACGTACTTCCCGATGACCCGATTGCCTGGCGGCGCCTGGGCAGATCGCTGCGGCAGTCTGGCCAGCTGGACGGCGCGGTGGTCGCCCTGCAGCGGTCGCTGGAATTGGCCCCCGACGGGATTCATGTGTACAGTGAACTGGCCCAGGTACTTTCCGACCGAGGAGAATACGACGAAGCGGAGTCGTGGGTCAAAAAAGCACTGGATGAGCAGCCGAATGACGCATATGCCTATGTCACATGGGGAGATATCTTGCAGGCCAAAAGCTTTGCCGCCTCGAATGAAGACGGGACCGTGCCCTATGAGGCCAAGATCATTCTGGAAGCAGCCATCGATAAGTATCGCCAGGCTCTGGAGCTGGGAACACTCTCCGATGTCATGCGGCAGTTCGCCGAGCAGGAAGCGGCCAAGCTCGAACCGTTTCGACGGACCCAGGCCGAGATCTTCATGCACCGGGCCCGACAGCGGATCCCTCCGCCTCCCCGACCGTAGCCCTCGGCCCCCCCCATATCTGTTATATCTGACAGGCCTTAGCGCCGCCTACAGGATGGCGTGCCATATGGAGGAATAATGCCACTCTCCGAACCGACGGCCCTGAGGGCGGCTGAGGCCCTCATGCAATCCGATCCCGATCTCTATCGTGTGCTCAGGGATGAGGAGGAACGCCAGCGCTGCCAGCTGGAAATGATAGCCTCGGAGAACTTCGTCAGCCCGGCGGTGCTGGAAGCGATGGGGTCGGTGCTCACCAACAAGTATGCGGAAGGTCTTCCGGGGAAGCGGTACTACGGCGGCTGCGAGGTGGTGGACCGGGCCGAACAGGTGGCGATCGAGCGGGCGTGCGCGCTGTTCGGGGCTGAAGGTGCCAACGTCCAGCCCCACGCGGGAGCCCAGGCCAATATGGCGGCTTACGCCGCTTTCATGGAACCGGGCGATACGCTGATGGGTCTGAACCTTACACACGGAGGTCATCTGACCCACGGTCACCCGGTGAACTTCTCCGGCAAGCTCTACAACGTAGTGCAGTACGGTGTTTCCCGGGAAACGGAGATGATAGACTGGGACGGCTTTGAACAACTGGCGCACGAGGCCGGGCCGAAGGTGATCATCGGAGGGGCAAGCGCCTACCCCCGCTTCTGGGATTTCGAGCGCATGCGGAAGGTAGCCGATGACGTGGGAGCCATTCTGGTGGTGGACATGGCGCACTTCGCCGGATTGGTGGCTACGGGGCATCACCCATCACCGGTGCCACATAGCGACGTGGTGACGACCACAACCCACAAGACCCTGCGCGGTCCCCGTGCCGGCTTGATTCTCTTTCCCGAGATCCATGCCAAAGCGATCAACAGGGCGGTCTTCCCCGGTACCCAGGGAGGGCCGCTTATGCATATGATAGCGGCAAAGGCAGTCGCCCTGCAGGAGGCTTCAACCGACGACTTCAAGGAGTACAGCCGCAGGGTTGTGGCCAATGCCAAGAAGCTGGCCGATACCCTGACCGATCGCGGCATCAAGCTCGTCAGCGGAGGCACCGACAACCACCTGCTCATGGTTGACCTGCGCCCCAACGGTCTCACCGGCAAACAGATCGAGGCCGACCTCGAACAGGTGGGGATC
>JAUVWC010000309.1 GCA_030604325.1 Candidatus Zixiibacteriota bacterium
ACGTCTCCCCCACCCACGTTTACCCTCATTATTACATTTCCCTGCCCGGCACGCGCATACTCCCCCTTCACGGTCATTACGAGAGAGCCGCTCATATAGACCGGTCCCAGGCTCTCACTGCGCAGGTACTCCCCCTCCAGCGAGAAGAAAGAGCGGCGCTGGTTGCCCGGATCTTCGACCACCAGCTCCCCCTCCCACGAGATGTAGCTCGCCGCCGGCATCTTGAACTCCCCGGGACCCTCGCCTTCACGACCGACACGCAGTTTGAACTCGCCATCCCGGTCGTAGACCATGACGGCGAATTGTCCGGAGTCTGCAATGTAGAGGTTTCCTTCGGAATCAAAGAAGACGTGCTGAGGGCGGAAAAGGATGGTTTCCTCTGAACCCTCCATCCCGGCCACCGCTTTCTGCACGAGCGTCGGTGCCCTCCTCATAGAACCTCTGAAACCGTTCTCGATTACGGGCGCCTTCTGGGCGATGGCGATGCCGGTACCCAGCAGAAAGAAGGCAATGAATGTCATGGCCAGGATAAGAATCGTTCGTGTGGGGCTGTGGATGTTCCGAAACCGGTGTGGCATGTTTCCGTTTCCCTCCCGTCTGTGATCTTCGGATCGGCTGCTTCAAGATAGTACAACGATCTCCCCTGTGAATAGTTCACTGCTGTTTAGGCATTGCAGGAGTGGACAGCTGGTTGTTCCCTTGAAGGGATGCACGGAGAGAAACGAAGCGGGATAGTGGAGCTTGACATCGACCGTCTCGCCTTCGGCGGCAAGGGCCTCGGGAAGACGAAAGAGGGTAGGGTGGTCTCGGTAGAAGGCTCTCTGCCGGGCCAGCGGGTTCGCGTCCGGCTGGGCAGGGTGAGGGAGCACTTCACCGAAGCCCGTCTAGAAGAGGTGGTGCGCCAGAGCCCGCATGCCGTCAGTCCGCGCTGCACCCACTTCGGGTATTGCGGCGGCTGCCGTCTTCAGCACCTTGACTATCCGCAACAGCTTGAGGCGAAAGCCAACCAGGTGCGGGAAGCCCTGGAACTCCTCGGGGGCTTTGCCGAGCCTCCGGTGGAGCAGGGGGTCGCATGCCGGCATGTCTACGGCTACCGGAACAAAATGGAATACACTTTCGGGGACGTCCGCTGGCTTACCCCGGAGGAGATAGCCCGGCCGGACCAGGCTGACCGTGATTTTGCTCTCGGCCTGCACCCCCGCGGGCGCTGGGATCGGATCATCCACCTCGAGGAGTGCCACCTACCCCACGCCATGTCGGTCGAGATTCTAAAGGTGGTGCAGGATGCTGGGGCGCGGAGCGGACTGCGGCCCTACACAACCAGGACCCACGAGGGGTACTGGCGCTTCCTTATCGTCCGGCAGGGAGTGCGCACCGGCCAGTGGCTCGTGGACCTCATCACCTCGGATGAGCCCCGGGAGCAGGTGAAGGTGGAAACACTTGCTCGCCATTTGAATGAAACCTTTCCCGGGGTGACCACGGTTACCCATACGATCAGCAGCTCCAGGGCAGCGGTGGCGACTGGTGAAGAGGAACGGGTGCTTATCGGACCCGGTTTCATCGAGGAGGAGATCGGGGGGTTACGCTTCCGTATCTCCCCACGGGCTTTCTTCCAGACAAACACCGAAGGGGCCGAACGCCTCTACGAGGAAGCCGTTGAGCTTGCCGCGCTGGGGGAAGGGGAGCGTGTCTATGACGTCTACTGCGGCACGGGTACCATTGCTCTGCTGATGGCGGCCCGGGCCCGTGAGGTGGTCGGGTTCGAGCTGGAGGCCGCGGCCGTTGTCGACGCCCGTGCCAATGCGGAACTGAACGGCCTCGAGAATACGGTTTTCGTGGAGGGGGATGCGGCGAAGCTTCTGCGGGGCGGGCCCGTCTGGGGCGAGCCCGATGTGGTGGTGCTCGATCCCCCGCGCGCGGGTCTCCACCCTGATGTACGCTCCCTGGTGCCCGCCCTGGGAGCCGGCCGGCTCGTATATGTTTCGTGTAATCCGGCTACCCTGGCCGCCGACCTGGCCGAGATTTGCCGGAACGGATATGAGCTCAAGACCGTTATACCACACGATATGTTCCCCCATACCCCTCACGTGGAATGTGTGAGTCTGCTGACTGCCTGCTGATGAATCTCTTCCGATGGAAAGGAGAGTCCGGTGCTGGGCCGCGCTCATCGCCCTCACACAACCCGACCGGAGGGAGGGCGTCGCCAAGGATGAGGAGATCCCCCAGGAGTGGGCTATCGACCTTTTCGACAGAGATGGCAGATGGCTCGCCCGTCAGCCTATGGGTGAGGAGGCGGCTATCGGCCTGCTCGATTGGGGGCCGGACGGGCTCTACCTGCTCAGCGCTGAAGGGGA
>JAUVWC010000182.1 GCA_030604325.1 Candidatus Zixiibacteriota bacterium
CACAACCTCTCCTGACACGACGACATCGTGTTCGAGCGGGTCCGTTTCCCACGTCAGGACATCAGGGCGGTGATCGACAAAACGCTGGTCTTGAAGCTGCCATGTGCTCCAACCGGAGCCGCGGCTTAACATAGGCCGGATCGGACGCCGGCGATAAGGCACGGGCTTTGCGGGATCCGATATATAGCTGTCGAATGCTTCTTCGGCTGACGGAGGCGGTGGATCGAACGACAGCCTCCCATCCTCCTGAAAGTAGAGCCGCCGCTCGACAACGTTGCGCTTAGGCGGCCATGCATCGTGCCGCATCCACTCGTTCCGGCCGGTACGGAAAGTCAGGGTTTCAGGAAGGTCGAGACGCCCTTTGTCCTTTAAGTGGTAGGCGAAGAACGGCGCCTGCACGTTTTGCCGGTAGTATTCTCCCGTTGCACTGCCGAATTCGATGCTGCCTAGCTTCTGTCCTTTTCCGCCCCAGCCGCCGTGATTCCAAGGGCCGACGACGAGGAAATTCTTGTTCTCCGTATCATGACGTTCGAGAAGCTCATAGATCTTGAGAGGACCGTAGAAATCCTCCTGGTCCCACCATCCGGCCACGTTGAGCGTCGGCACGGTCACCCGGTTGAGCCACGGCGCAAAACCCTGCCGCTTCCAGAACGCGTCATAGTCGGGGTGGTTCACGAAGTCGTTCCACGTCGGGATTTCCCCATGGAGGTACTTTACATCAACGTTTGAAAGCGGGCCGAGATTTAGATACCACGTGTACGTATCGTAACGATCGAAGAGGGATGAGAGATCAAGCTGCTCCCTCGATGCCTCCATCCAGTACGCATACTCGAAGCCGTAGCTCAAGCGGAACGCACCATTGTGATGGAAGTCGTCTCCTATCCACATATCCGCCGGCGAGGCCTGAGGTGTGATCGCCTTGAGTGCCGGATGAGGATCGAGCATCCCCATCACGGTCAACCACGCACCATAGCTTGTCCCTGCCATCCCGACACGCCCGTTGTGGTTGGGCACATGCTCGAGCAACCACTCGATGGTATCATAGGTATCGGTGCTTTCATCAATCGCATCCTTGTCTTTGGGATTGCGCGGCTGCCGGAGCATGACGAACTGCCCTTCCGATTCGAACCGCCCCCGGATGTCTTGGAAGACGATGATGTAACCCTCGGCCACCAGTTCTTTGGCTGCGCTGGCCAGGACCGCCGGAGTCAAGTTGCTGGTCCCGTACGGAGTCCTTGACAGCAGGATCGGGAGCCGTTCAGTGGCTTGAGTCGGTACGAACACCTGTGTATAGAGGCGGACACCATCCCGCATCGGGACCATGTGTTTTGTGTGGGCGAAGATCGAATCCGCTGTCTGTTGCCCAGTAAGAAGTGCTGCTATGACAGCAAAAAAGAGCAACGTTCCGAACACACCCAAAAACGTAATTGCTCGCCGTTGTTTAGTTACGACACTCATTCCTAATCCTCCTTTCCATAATTTTTATCTTTGGATGCCCGATCGATCGAGGCGGGCTTCGGCATGCGCTGCACAGGATTCTTCTCGAGGAGCTTCATTGCCTCCTCGACCGCTCGCTCTAACTGTGGATCGTGCCCCCGGATCACCTCAGCCGGGGTTTGTTCCACCTTGATATCCGGCTCCACTCCCTCATTTTCCACGGCCCACTTGCCCTCCAGATCATAAAACGCCAGGTTGGGCGCTGTGATGCCGCCGCCGTCGATCAGGTCCGGGTAGCCGGTAGTACCGACCAGCCCGCCCCAGGTGCGTGTCCCCACTATAAGACCGAGCTTCCGGAGGCGGAAACAGTACGGCAGCATGTCGCCGCCAGAGCCAGCCGACTCGTTGACGATCATCACCTTCGGACCAAAGATTCCGAATGGGGGGATAGTTGCAGGCTTGCCGTCACGCCCTACGAAGTATCCCATATGCTCCCGGGCCAGCTCGTGTACGAGGTAGTCTGGGGGCCTTCCACCCTGATTGAACCGTTCGTCGATAATCACGCCCTCCTTGTCATGCTGAGCATAGTAGTAGCGAACAAAGGCCCTGTAGGCGGGTTCCGACGTGTTCGGCAGCCATACGTACGCCAACCGGCCGCCGGACAGCACGTCGACCTTTCGGCGGTTTCCCTCAATCCAGGCCTGTGTCCGCAGCGCTACTTCATTGGCCACCGGCACCACGCTCACCACCCGCGATCCCTCCAGCAACGACTCAGAGTTCAGCCGAATCAAGGTCTGTTTCCCAGCAGTCCCTTCGAACAAACTGTAGACGTTAGTGGGAAGCGCCAGCGGTTGGCCATTCACCTCCAGGAGATAGTCTCCCTTGGCCACTTCGATCCCCGGCGCGCTGAGCGGCGCTTGGAGGCCCGGGTTCCAGTCCTCTCCGGTAAAGATCTTCCGGATCCGGTACCTTACGTTCTCCACAACAAAGTCCGCTCCCAGCATGCCCACCGACACCGGCTCTTTACTCGGCAAATCGCCTTCGCCCGTCAGATAAGAATGGCCCACCGTCAGCTCTCCTCCTACCGTAGCAAGTATGTAGCCTAGATCTGCACGGTGCTTAACGTAGGGTACGAACGGCCGGTACTTCTCGTAGATTGCCGGCCAATCCGCTCCCTGCATTTTCGGATCGTAGAAGTATTCACGCTGCAGCCGCCATGCTTCCCGATAGATCTGCGCCCATTCAGCCTGCGGATCAACCCGCATCTCGATCTCATTCACTCTGAGCGCTCCTTCGCCTACCTGGGCCGGCCGATCCGTCGACACTACTCCCCACCGGTTTCCCCGTGCATGATAAAGCAGCTTTTTCTTGTCCGCAGAGAGCGTGTAGAAACGGATACCTTCCAGAAAAGGCTTGGCCGTGCGGTCCATGAGTTGATACCGCTGCAGGCACAGCGAGCTGGGTCCGCCGCCTGCGCTGGTTAGCTCAGTGTAGAAGATAGTCCCAGCCGCTCCAGCCTTTAGGTTGGTGTACTCTCCGGCCGGTATGTCGAGCGCCAGGACTCTCCGCCCGATTCCCTCGAAGTCAATCTTGACACGACTTGATGTATCCTTTTCCGCATTCGGTGCAGCCCCTGGCTCGTCGCCTGTCTCAGGCAGGAGCGGCGAAGGCTCGTCCGCACTCAACACGACCAGATAGATCGACCAGGTCACAGGTCGGGTCATCTCACTGAGCGCAGAGTTCGTACTTGCCAGGAAGTAGAGGTATTTGTCACTGGCATCAAAGGCCGGCGAGGCCGCTTCTGCCATCCCGTCGGTGAGCTGATATTTTTTTCCCTCTGCCAATGAGTAGAGGAAAATTGCCCGCATAGAACTATCGAGACCATTCGAGTAGGCGATCCACCGAGAGTCCGACGACCACACCGGCGTGCCTTGCGCCCACATCTCATCCACCAAGCGCCAGGGAGAGCGATCCGTATCGACCTTTGTCGTTCGTCCGCTCTCCACCTCGAGTAACCAGAGATTCTGGTGGTTGTCCTGAAACAGAAGGTGTGTCCCATCGGGCGACCACACCGGCCTCGAGAAGAACCCTGTAGCCGGCAGCTGGATCGCCCGCGGATCCTCAAGACCTCTCTGTTCCCCCAGAAGAAGCTGGTACTCACCACTCGCATCCGAAAACCATGCCAACTGTTTTCCGTCCGGCGACCAGGCAGGGCTCCGGTCGTGCACCCCCGTACTCTGCGTCAGATTCCGGATATCTCCTTTCTCCACTGGCACCGTGAAGATCTCTCCACGTGCCTCAAAGGCTGCCCGCACTCCAGTCGGAGAGAGAGACGCATTCCGGATCATCCCAGCCACTTTCTTCCTCTGCGGCCGCGCCCAGGGGAAGTCTCCCGTCACCTCGATGGTGAGCCGCTTCGACTGTCCGGTCTTGACATCAACAAGGTGAATATAGCCTGCCTGCTCGTAGACGAATGCATCCGGACCCGCAGACGCATTCATGATGTCATAGTCGTCGTGGTGAGTGAGCTGGATGAGCTTCTTGGTGTCGGTGCGATAAGCGAAGAGGTTGACC
>JAUVWC010000226.1 GCA_030604325.1 Candidatus Zixiibacteriota bacterium
GGTCAAGGTAGTGAACAACAAGGGCCGTTCCGGAGACTAGTCCGCCGCCACCCACCGGAGCCAGTATAAAGTCGAGCTCACCCGCATCCTCGACCAGCTCGATGGCCGCGCTCGCCTGGGCGGCGATTATCCGATAGTCATCGTAGGGGTGGACGAGTTCGGCCCCCGTCTCCTCGATCACCCGCTCCGCCACTGCCTCGCGGGCGGCCAGGGTCGGCTCGCACTCGGTAATCTTCCCTCCGTATCCCATCACCGCCGCCTTCTTGATTGCCGGGGCGGTTGATGGCATTACGATGTATGCCATGACGTTTCGCAGGCCAGCGGCCCAGGCGAGGGCGGCGGCGTGATTGCCGGAAGAATGCGTAACCACCCCTCGGGCGGCCGTTTCCTCATCGAGTGATAATACAGCGTTGCAGGCGCCTCTGGCTTTGAAGGCTCCCGCTTTCTGGAAGTTCTCGCACTTGAAGTGGAGTGAGCCGCCGCATATCTCGTTTACTGCCGTCGAGGTTAACACGGGTGTGCGGTGTATATGCGGTTTGATGCGCTCGTGTGCCTGCCGGATCGTCTCCAGATCCGGCCGTCTCAGCCCCTGTTGTTCCACTGTTCGCTCCATGGGGTAACCCTTGAGAGGTCAGTGCCTGTATAAAGGCCTGTGCCCATGTTAAGGTCAGTGCCCATGTTAAGGTTGTTGTCCATATACAGGTCTGTGCCCTAGTAAAGGCCTGTGTCTTTATCGATCGGCCGCCGCATGTGCTCCCGTCTCAACGTCTTTGGTAGCCCAACCGGGCGAGATTGGCAAGTGGGTTCCGGCTTCCGAACATATGTGATATGTTTCCGGGGCGGGAGAACCGGTGGGATCGGTTTACGGAGTATAACATCAACGCCGCCTATTCCGAGAGGAGCGAACATGCGTCAGACCGCAACAACCGCGATGGTTGCCTTGTTGGCCATTTCTGCTGCTGCCTGTACAAGCAGTATAAAGTGGGTGGTGAGTATCGAGGAAGCACTGGGACTCTCCTCCAGGGACGGCAAGCCGGTGATGCTCTACTTCACCTTCCATGGGTGACACTGGTGTGAGGTGCTGGAGGATTCCACCTACACCGACGCTGCGGTCGCGGCGAAGAGCAGAGAATTCCATTGGGTAACCGTTCTGAGGGATTCCACCCCGGAAATCACCGAGCGGTTCAACGTCACCGCCCACCCGACCCTGATGGTCATCGGAGACGATCAGGAGAAGGTCTACCGTTTCAGCGGTTACAAGCGGCCCGGGCCGTTTATCGAGGAGCTGGATGAGGCCCTCCGTCGGTACCGGCTCTACCGTGACGGTGAGGAATGGGACACTCCGGACCCCCGTCCCGGCTCCATTATCGACGTCGGCTCGGTTGAAACGTTTCCCGCCCCATCGGAGGAAGTTCCTTCGGGTATCACCATCCTGGGCAACGACCTCTGGATCTCCCAGTTCGGCACACTCTTCCGCCTCGATCTGAGGACACGAACCGTTCTCGATAGCTACGAAGTCGGAACATCGGTCAGGGGGATATGCACTGATGGCAGGGTTCTGTACGGTATGGAATACGGATGGACCGCCGCTAAACCGACCCACGTGATCGATCCGCGCACCGGAGAGACGATCCGCGATATCGTCACCGAAGAGAACAAGGTAAACAAGTTCTACGGGGCGCATTCCATCACCTGGCGGGGCCGCTACTTCTACGTGCTCTCATCATTCGGCATCAGTGAGGTGGATCCCCAGACGGGGGAGATCGTCCGCACCATCGAACCGGAGGAGGGCCGGCTCACCGCCCTGACCTGGAATGGCGAACATTTCGTCGCCGGCAGCCGCGAGGCGATCGTGTTCATCGATCCGCAGTCGGGCAGGACCGTGCGCAAGATTCCGGTGAACTACCCGCTCCGCGTTATCTTCTACCACGACGGTATCTATTATTTGATGGAGCAACCCGTATTCGGGTACAACAAGGTACACGAACGTATCCGTGTGTGGCCGGAGGAGACCCTGGTCTACAAAGTCACCCTGCCCGAGTAGTGCAATGGTAGGCAAACGATAATAAGAGACGCACCCGGGGGAAGCATGCTCATGCGAAGCACATGCAATAGGAGCGTTGTTAAAAGAAGCATACTGCACGCTTTTCTCCTTCTGCTGCTGTGGAGTTGCTCGTCGTCGCGACTGCCTACCCTCAGGTACGGCACGGCGCAGGAAGTGGGGATGGACGCCGACACGCTGGCGTGCGCCGTGGATCTCTTTCGCCAGGCTGTGGATAAGGACGAATTGCGCGGGGTGGTGCTGCTGGTGGCCCGCCAAGGGGTCGTCGTGGTTCACGAGGCCATCGGGTGGCGTGACAAGGAGAATGAGTTTCCCATGCAGAAAGACTCGCTCTTTCGCATGGCCTCCAATACCAAACCAACCATCGCCACCGCGGTGCTGATACTGGCCGAGGACGGAAAGCTGGCTCTCAGCGATGCGGCCGGGGAATACCTGCCGGCATTCGCCGCAAGGCCCGGCGCCGGGATTACGATCCACCATCTCCTCACCCATACGAGTGGATTGCGTATCGGCTCGATTTTTCTCAGACCGCTGCTCGAAAAATCTCCCGAGCATCCGGACGCGCCCAGCCTGCAGGTCGAGGTGGCCCGCTTCGGGGAAATCGGCCCGGAGGAAGAACCGGGAACCACATACAGCTACAGTAATCCCGGCTTCAACACGCTTGGTGCCATCATAGAGGTGGTTTCCGGGCAACCGCTGAATGTGTTTCTAAAGGAGCGGCTTTACGATCCCCTGGGCATGTACGACAGCCTGAATCACGAGTCGCAGAGCGACCACGCCCGCATGTCGAAGGTCTACAGCCGGAGGCGAGGGGAAGGGGAGTGGTACGCACGATGGAGTCCGGGCGATCCTCCCGATTATCCCTTCGTTCGGGCCTCGGGCGGGATGATCTCCACCGCTTGGGACTATGCGATTTTCTACCAGATGTATCTTAATGATGGGGTGTATAATGGCCGGCGGATTCTAAGTGAGGAGTCGGTGGAACAGGGGACATCTCAGCAGACCATGGAAGTCTATACACTGGAGGAGCAGGAGTCTCGCCGGGGCTTCTACGGCTACGGCTGGAATGTCTCGCAGGAGGGTATCTATTCACATGGAGGCTCAGACGGCACATATGCCTGGGTGGACCCGAACCGTGAGATCATTGGATTGGTGTTCACTCAGAGCCCCGGCGGAGAGAATCCGCGCAGTGAATTCAGGGACCTGGTCGCGGCTTCGGTCAGTGAACCGGGACAGGGGAGACGTTAGAAGTGAAATGTTTTCCAGGTCCGTTCGTATAAC
>JAUVWC010000003.1 GCA_030604325.1 Candidatus Zixiibacteriota bacterium
CTCACGGCCACCGCGGACGACCACCTCGCGTCCGCCGCCGCGGACGACCACCTCGCGTCCGCCTCCGAGGACGAGTTCGGCACCACGGACGACCACTTCGCGTATCCGGACATCGACCTCGGTTCCGCGGACCAGCTCACGGCCACCGCGGACGACCACCTCGCGTCCGCCTCCGAGGACGAGTTCGGCGCCACGGACGACCACTTCGCGTGTCCGGACATCGACCTCGTCCGGGAGAACCAGTTCGCGGCCACCGCGGACGACCACCTCGCGTCCGCCGCCATCGGCAAGTTCGGGCGGAGCGGCTTCACAGAAGCCAGCAGTCGTAACAACCCCATCCGGGCTTGTCTACTATTCGCGTGTGCCCGTCCCCGTCTACTCGAACATGTCAGGTGGCAATGTTTCTAGGACAGGCTCCAGTGCCAGGGGAACAAGCTCATACACCAGTCGGGTAAGCACATTTTCTCAATCTTCTAGCTTTGGATCCCGGTCTGTAGGCTCGTTTTCCGGGGGGATGAGCTCGCGTTCCTCCTCAATGAGTTCAGGATCCCGGGCAGTGAGTTCCGGAGCCCGGACAATGAGTTCTCGTTCACGTTCATCAGTTTCAAGTTCGCGGACAAGAAGGCCGCCGCGTTAAGGGATAGACAGGAAAGCTGGAGATCAGGCCCCATCACGTATGAGGGCCGAGGGGTGGAGGAATGGAGAAAGGAAGGAATACCATGTTGAGGAAAAACAGACACGCCAGATTGCTGAAGGTTGCGGTGATTGGTGCTGCGCTGGTGCTCTGGATTCCCTCGGCTTCCCGGGCCCAGAGCCCGGAGATACTGGCGGTGGTACCGGCCGGCAGCGGCGCTCGCCCGGTTGCACTCGGTGAGGCCTACCATGCCCTCGGCGGCGATATTTACAGCCTCTACTATAACCCGGCCGGCCTGGGGCTGGCCAGGGGGCTTAGCATTGAAGGGGGCGTGGCGTACCGTGCCACAACGCTGGATACTCGCTACTTCAATAATCCCTCCACATCCAGAGTGTCCAGTACGGGATTGGATGCCCTGGGCGTCATTTATGCCGTTCCCACCGATCGGGGAAACCTGGTGTTCGCCTTCGGGGCCCACCGGTTGAGAGATTTGGACAACCGCTACCTGGTTGAGGGCTACAATGACTCCGATCATCCCGATCTGGGTGATAGCTGGATCTGGGCCCGTGATGTCGACCGCGGTTCGCTCTACAGCTACGCCGCCGGTGTATCAATAGAGGTGGCCGAAGGATTCTTCCTGGGCACAAGCCTCGAGGCGATAAGCGGGTCCAACAGTTACACCTACCTGCTCGAGGCATACGACACTGAGGATGTGTGGACGCCGTATGACGGGCACACGTGGGATGATGGTACCGACTACACCTACCGCAGCCGGGGGCTACGGATTGCGGTGGGAGGGCTGTGGCGCCCGCTAGGGCTAGTCTCCTTCGGGGGGAGTATCAAGTTCCCATCGTCGATTCAGATCACCGAGGACTGGTACCAGTCTGAGGTCCTCTACTACGATGATGACACCTATGAGGTGACGTATGATGACAGCGGAATCTACGACTACTACCTGAGGCTGCCCTATGAGTTCGGTGTGGGAGCCGCCCTCACACTGGGGGGTGTAACCCTGACCGGAGGCGGTTCCTATTATAACTATGCGGAGTCGTGGTACTCGAGAGCGCCCTACGACGGCTTCGATTCCGACTTCTTCGCCGTGAATTACAGGCCCAATTGGCAGTTGGGCGGCGGGATCGAAATTCGGGCTGCCGGCGGTGCAGCGGTACGGGCCGGTTATCGGATGGAGCCTTTGCAGTTTATGCCTGCCGGACTTCAGGTGATAAGTGACCGTGAGATCTACAGCTTCGGGCTGGGCTGGAATATCGGTGACACGGTTCATCTCGATCTCGCTTACCGGCATGCCCGTTGGAAAACCCACCTCGACTCGACCAGCGAGACGTGGGACAGCGGGCGGTTTCTCATGTCGTTCGGCTATCGGTTCTGACCCCTCTCCCGATGCCGGATGAATCGGCCCGGCCCTCCTCGAGGGGGCCGGGCCGAAATTTTATTCTCCGGCCGGTGTTGACGGATTCCTTCCTCCCATGTACTTCTGAAAGGGATGAACGTACGCTCTGCATCAGCCAGTACGCAGGTCGGTGTGGCCCGCATACAAACACTCTCCTTTCGCTGGAGCTGGGTGACCCTGGCTACAGTGCTGGGGGCTCTATATCTGGGGTGGGGGGGCATGAGACCGTGGGGCCTGCTTCCGCTGATTCCCGCCTGGTTACTCTATAAAGCTACTGTACGCTCTACTCCGGCCACCGATCCGCTGCGGTGGTGGCGGTGGGCGGTAATGGGGATGGCTGGCTTTTGTGTGGTTGGCGGGCTTGCCCTTCCTCTCGAACCGCCGGCCGGCTGGCTACAGCGGCAAGCCCAGAACGACAGGGCGGCGGTTGAGGATGCGATGGCTGGCATACGGCTGGATATGGAGGCAGCCGTGATCCAGGCGGCATTGATAATCGCCGACAGGCAGCAGGGTCTGGGAGAACAGCAGAGGTTGGAGCGACTCTGGCCGGTGGTACGAAAAGTTCTGGGTGATGATGCGGCGGCGATCGCTCTTTTCCAGGGCGAAGGTGCTTCGGTGGCCTGGGTAGGGTCGCCATATCTAGTGGCTGCCGGTCCGCCGGAGGTGATGATATCGGAACCGGGGGCCTCAGGTGGGGCGGAGCAGCGTTTCCTCGTTGAGGGAGACAGCCTGGCGGCGGTTGCCCACGTAGTACTGCCGGTACCCCAGGGCACTCTGGTGGCGAGCGTTCTTCTGGCCCGCGCAGCGTCTGTGCCCGGTCCGGCCCCGGGTGTCACACCTCTGCTGGATAGAATGCTTCCCAGTCGCATCGTAAAACGGCTGGAGATATGGGCCGCCGGTGAGGGTGGAGAAGGAACGGTCCAGGTCAACCCCGGGCGTTGGACCAAAGAGACAATGCCCTATCCGGTGCGAGGCCCGGCACAGACCGTTATGCTGATCCTCGTTTTGAGTGCGAGCTTGGGTTTGCTGAGCAGGGACAGCTCGATAGCCCGAGGGCTCTTGGCCGCGCCCCTAATCTATGCCTCTGCCGTTCCTATCCTTCTCGGTGTGACCGGGCGTCCACTGAGCCTGGAGCTGGTGGCCCCGTCATGGACAGGACATCAGCTCATCAACCAGGCGTTCATTGCGGTGGCGGCGGCCGGGCTGGCGCTCTGGTTTGCTGTTCGCCTCAGACTCCGCCTGGCCGCAGTTCTTACCGGTAGGGCACGGCAGTATCTGACTCCGTTGTTGCTGCTGGGCGTGGCCACACTATGGGTCCTGGGACTGGGCCTTCTCCAGGACCTGTATCGCTTCGCACCTACCTGGTTCTGGGCCCGTGTCAGTTTCCTCCCCGCTGCCAGAGACCTGATCGGGTGGCTTATCGCCATCGCCATGACGTTAACAGTGGTGGGGGGTAGCGGGGGCATAGCTGCCATTCTCGTTCACCGCTATGGCCGGATGGGACTGGTAGCCTCCGGTGCCGTGGCTCTCGTGGGGGGGGTAATTGCCTCCACTGCTGGTGCATGGGGAGGTGATGTGTGGATTGGAGCTGCGGCTGCACTCATGGGAACGGTCATTGCCGGTATCTGGCTCGATCGGACCACCCAGCGCAGCACGCTCCTCGTTCTGCTGGGACTGTCCATGTTGGGAGCTCTGGTCCCGCTACCTATCAAAGGTGAATTGGGACGGGTCATGATCCGCCGGGTAATCGTCGAATCGGCCGACTCACTCGAGGGTACAGGGGTCGGATTGAGTCCGGATCAGATAGCCGGGCTTCGCCACCGGTTACAACAGTCAGCAGCATTGATGAATGAGAAAAGTGTCGAAGCGTATGCTGCATCACCGGGTGGTGCCGACAGGTGTGCGTATTTAGTCTGGCGCGGATTCCAGATGGTTGAGCAGGGTCTTACAGGTGGAGTCCAGGTTCTCGACTCCTCCGGTGCTGTGGCGGGGCGCTTTTCGACATTTCCCGGCCTATTCGAAGTATCGGTAATAGACAGCCTGCATACGCGGGTTTCTCGGGGAGAAGGACGACTCGTTCTCACGCCCGGTACACCGGCCTACTTCGGAGAGGAAACCCTGCTTATGGCCATGCCGGGATCAGAGGGGGCAGGATCCCTGGTAGCAGGAGTCAAACAGCTGCCTCTGGGGTTCCTTGCCGCCGGTGAGGACCGTCTGTGGACGCTGCCCGATCCGGCAGGTGTTTCTGAACAGGCCGGGAGGTTGGCCGGCGTACTATTTGTGCGTGTATACGACGAGGCATACCGTCTGTTGGCGCTGCCCAGCAATCCCAGACTGGCTTCCGCCCCGCTGGCGGTACCCGTTTCCGTGGTTGAGCTACTGCGTGCCGGCCAGGGTGCTGGTGTCTGGTTCCGGCGTGGCTGGTGGATTGGTGGTGGGGCGGACGAGTACTACTTCTGGTTGGCAACACCATCGGCGCGCCCGCCTCTTCCGGGTGGAGCAGTGGCTGTCGTCGAGTCGGTGGAGCGACGGATTGGCTGCCTGGGCGTGCTGAGGCCGGGATTGTGGGGCAGGGTGGTGGAAGCTCTGAACATTCTGCTGCTCTTTATGGGAACCCTCCTGGTGCTGGCTTGGCTTCCGGCCGCAGCGATGGCTGGAACGGGGATTCCGATGAGCAGGTCGTTGCGAAGAGTCTCCTTCCGCACGCGGCTTTTGATACCACTGCTGGTAGTGGCGCTCGTGCCGCTTGTAGCTCTCTGGCTACTGACGAGGGGATTCATTCTGAAAAGGGAAGAGGCTGTCTGGGAGGAAAGCCTCGATCGTAGTGTGCAGGAGGTTCAGAGTTCCATACTCAGCCAGACAGAGCAGCGTGCTGGACAACTGGCACGTGATAGCGAGTATGGTGGAAGTCTGGGGGTAGGGGATCTGGCTGATGGAACACAGTGGGCACTCTTTGATGCGAATCTGGAACGTGTTGCAGGAACGCTCTCGGACAGGCTCGCTGATCGTATCCCGTTGCGTGAATTGGCTATGGGGCAGGGGAGGCGGTCATTCGTGTTCCGCTCGGGTTCGCTATGGTCGGCGGCCATTGCTCCGATTGGACACCGATTCTCGCGTGGGGCAGCACTGGTTGCGCGCCCATTTTCTGAATCGCTCCTGCGCCAGGCCAGCGAACAATCCCCCTGGCAGGTCGACCTTTTTATGGATGGTCGGCTGAAACATTCAATTGAAACCGCACCTTACACTGCCGGACTTCTTGCTCCGATGTTGCCTCTTCAGGCCAGATGGGAGGGGAGCAGGAGTCATGAAGTCGGTGCTTTTCAGTGGGGTGAGGTGGGAGAGTTGCGCTACCTGTTTGCCTACCGGTCGCTAATAGACTACTCAGGCATGGAGGTGGGGACCATTGCCCAGCGTCGTTTTGGGCTGTGGGGGCTAAACGACCCCGATCTGGACCGGCTGTTTACCACGGTAGCCAGTATCTATATTCTGCTGGTAGTGGCGGTAACCCTGGTGGCGTTGATGGTGGCCCGCCGCATTTCACATCCGATCGGCAGCCTCACCCGCTCCGCCGGCCGGGTAGCTGGCGGGGACCTTGAGGTAGAAATTCCGGTGACCCGTGGAGATGAGGTCGGTGGCCTGCAGAAGGCCTTCCGCCAGATGGTCGTCGCCCTTCGCGAGAACAGGTCCCAGCTGGCGCGAGCGGAGCGGGAGCGGGCATGGCAGGAGATGGCGCGCCAGGTGGCCCACGAGATCAAGAATCCTCTCACTCCGATGCAGCTCTCGGCGCAGTTGCTACGGCGGGCGTATGACGAGGGGACCGAGGACCTGGGGCGTATCCTACACGAGTGCACCAATTCCATCGTTGAACAGGTGGAAGGGCTGCGCCGCATCGCCAACGAATTCTCCGCCTACGCGCGCCTGCCGATGGTTCACCGTGAGCCGACGGATCTTAACGAGCCGCTGGAGGAAGCTCTTAATTTGTTTGAACCGGCTCTTCCGGCCGGGGTGACGGTGGTGCGGGGATTTGCCGACGAGATGCCCGAAGTTCTCCTGGATGCGGAGCAGGTCCGCCGGGTAGCGATCAATCTTATCCGCAACGCCCTCGATGCAATGGGAGATTCAGGTACCTTAACGGTTTGCAGCGGACAGGATGAGGAAGGGGTCTGGCTGCAAGTGTCCGACACCGGGGAGGGCATTGCCCCGGAAGTTCAGGAACGCCTGTTTGAACCATACTTCTCTACGAAGACTGATGGAACAGGATTGGGGCTGGCCATTACCCGCGCCATTGTGGATGCCTACGATGGAACCATCTCGGTGGACAGCCGTCCCGGAGAGGGAACCAAGGTGACGGTTCATTTCCCCTTCCAGTAATCACTGCCCACCTGCTCCGCCGCGTGAAAGAGCTCTCATCCTACTTTCTGCCCCACACAGGTGTGCCTGTGTCACACCGTAAAATGGCCGGGAACTACTCGGTGCTGACAAACGTTCATATGAAAACAGCGGCGATGCCGGTATTCCCCAATTAGAAGACTGCCTGCGTCGGGGGGATTCGCTAGTTTGTGTCCATCTGAAGACCGCTCTCTGGACTGCGAACCCGTAGTTCAGGGTTGTGAAACTGCGTCAGCAGTTGAGCAGTCCGTTCTTTGGAGCGCGAAACCGCATCAGCAGTTGAGCAATCCGACGGACCCCGGTGAGCAGTCCAGCAGGAACTGTCGCACCGGCTCCCGGATGGAGGCAACTTTGCCATTCACCGTACACGGGTTAGAGGGTCTGTGACCGATCCCGATATCATCACTGCGTCCGCCCGGCGCGCAGTACGGGCCGCAATCCCTTCCGGGGCGATGCTCCTCGGGGCACTTCTACTCTGTGTCTCATCCCCGTCTGAGAGCCGTGCGCAGGATGGGGTACCGCTGGCTCCGCCCTCCCTGCAGGTGGATCAGGCCGAGCAGGAGTACCGGTTTATCCGAGGCCTGGTATCTGACGGACTCTACCCGACGGCTCTTGAGCAGATCCGGCAATTTTTAGAAACCCGTGCCAACTCGAAGAGAATGGAGGAAGTGAGCCTGCTTCAGGCTGAAGTCCATTTTCTCCAGGCACACTATCGTCAGACTGTCGATCTGCTGATGGCCTTTGCTATTGCCTATCCACAGAGTCCCTACCTGGATCAAGCTCTGTATCGCCGGGGCGAGGCCTATTTCAAACTGGGTGATTACAGCGCTGCATCCGACGACTTCCAGGCGATCGGCCGGCGCCGGCCCGACTCCGATCTGCTCGACCGCGCCCGCTACTGGCAGGGGGAGGCACAACTCCGGCAGGGGATGTACGAGGAGGCCTGTCAGGCCTACCAGAGCGTATATAAGCTCACCCCTGAGTCTCTGGTGGCCGACTACGCCCTCTACAGCATGGGATGGGTCGCACAGGAACTGGAAGAGTACTCTGACGCACTGAGCTACTATCAACAGGTGGTAGACGACTACCCCGATAGCGATCTCGTCTCTACCTGTCTTTATAAGATCGGGCAGTGCTACTTTGCACTGGAGCAGTATCACGAAGCGGCTGAGGCTATGGCCCAGGTGGTTCAGCTCAACCTGGGAGAGGAGGTCTCTGCCAACGCCGGCTTCCTGCTGGGAGAGTCGCACTACCACCTGGAGGAGTATGCTCTGGCCCGCCGTCATTACGAGGAAGTAGTGAGCAGCTATCCCGCGCACGAGGCTGCACCCGAAGCACAGGTGGCCATCGGCTGGACCTATCTTAAAACGGGGGAGCCGGCCGAAGCAGCGGTTGCATTCCGGAGGACGGTGGAGAACTATCCCACCAGCTCTGTGGCCGGAGGGGCGCTCTACCGGGCCGGTGTCGCCCTTCGCGAATCGGGCCGCAACGACGATGCTCTGACGGCTTTTCTGGACGCTGCTGAGCGATATCCCGAGGGTGAATGGGCCGATGATGCTCTGCTGGAGGCCGGCTTACTACGCTTCCATCTGAGAGCCTACGCCGAGGCTCGGGCGATACTAACGCGGATGTTACAGGACTACCCCACGAGCTCTCTCGGAGCAGATACCGCGGAATTGGTAGGGGAGTGCTGGATGGCCGAATCCAACTTCGCTGATGCTGACACCGCTTTCCAGGCGGTCATGGATCGTTGGCCTGGAGCACCGGCGGCCGAAATGGCGCTCTTTCAACGTTCATATTGCCAGTTCCAAATGGGGGAGTTGGAGGAAGCAGCCGAGGGGTTTGCTCAGTATCGTCGGCGCTACCCCGCGAAGGAACTGGCTCCCGATGCACTCTTTTTTCAGGCAGAGGCTATCTATAGCACCGGATCGCACGAAGAAAGTTCACAACTCTACCAGCAGTACGTGGAACTCTATCCCAACGGCTCTCGAGTCCTTGATGCAGCGTACGGGATCGGATGGGCTTGCTTCTCCCAGAGAAAATATGAAGCAGCAATCGGGTCTTTCCGTCAGGTTATCGCTACCCAGGGAGGTGATGAAGCCCTCAAGCGGGACGCTCACCTGCGCATTGCCGATTCCTATTTTAACCTGCAGCGCTACCGCGATGCTGCGGTGACATACAGCGATGTGCTGCAGCGTGACCGCTCAGCTCCGGATGCCGATCGTATTGCTTTCATCTCTGGAGATGCATTCATACGCGCCGAGCAGTACCGTTCGGCACTTGCCGTACTGGGAGAAATATTAACCCGCTACCTTTCGAGTGATAGGTACGACGACGCGCTCTACTGGCGGGGGTGGGCTCTCTTCCGGTTGGAGGAGTACGACCGGGCGATAGAGGAGTACAAGAAAGTGCTGGCCCTGAAGCCGCCAAGCGAGCTTGCCCCGCATGCCCAGTATGGCATCGGGGATGCGCACTACAATGCCGGTGAATTCGACCGTGCACTGGCCGCATACGAGGCTCTCGCCCGTGCCTACCCGGCGGACCGGTGGCTTGCGGAAGCGGTCGGAGGGATGCAGTGGGCCCTCGTTCAACTCGGCCGAGACTCCGAGGCCGAACAGATAGCCGAACAGATGCTGCAACCCGATGTACTACCTATGGTCAGAACCCGTGTGAGGCTCCAGCAGGGCAAGTTCCTCTTCAATCAGGAACGATTCGCCGAGGCTATTGGAATCTTCACAGATCTTAGCCGGGACGGCTCGGTACTGGCAGGAGACGCGCTCTACTGGATGGCACAGGCGTACCAGCGTATCGGGGATGATTCCCATGCCGAGAGTACGTTCATACGTCTTCTTGACAACTACCCGAACAGCCCCTTTGCCGGGGAAGCCCGGGTACGCCTGGGCGAGCTGCAGTTCAAGAGAGGTGGTTACGCAGAAGCCGTTCGCACCCTCGAGCCTCTCATAACTGCCTCGGTGCCGGTGCAAGCCGAGGCGCTCTATCTATCTGCGCAGAGCCATCGTGCGCTGGGAGATCCTACCCGGACAGAGGTTGAGCTGCGCAGGCTGATCGATGATTACCCAGGCAGCCCCCTGGCTGCGCAGGGTCGACTCCGGTTGGCCGAACTGGCACTGGAGCGGCAGAATTACAATATCGCACAGACGCAGGTCAACACGATCCTGGCTGAGCGTACCGACGAGCTGGCCGCAGAAGCGCAGTATCTCGCCGGTGAGATACTGTTCGCCCAGGAGCGCTGGAGCGAAGCGGAGGTCCAGTACCTGAAGGTGAAATACGTATATCCGGCCTTCACTACATGGATCGCGATGGCTCTCTACCGCGCAGGTGAGTCCAATATTCGCATGGAGAACTATGAAAAGGCCCGCAGCCTGCTGCAGTCTGTACTCGATGACTATCCGGACTGCCCCATAACAGCGGAGGTCAGGGCTGCCCTGGCAGGAATTCCCCGATGACGAGAATTATAACTAGAGGGTGGAGGTTATTGTGCGGATTGCTTCTGATGGCTCCAGCGATTGCGCGGCCGGGGCTCGCCCAGGGACAGGTCGGAGATCCTCCACGCCAGGCGCAGCAGGATACAGTAGCGAAACGCCAGACGCTGCCTCCGTTGGCCCTGCCGGACATAGTCATCTTTGGCCGCAGTACCGCCACTGCCCGGGAGGGGAGCAAGCTCTTTCCCGCCGGGAAGCGAACAGTACTGGACAGGGAGATCGGGGCACCGGTCGGTGAAAAGGGCAGCAGCCGCACCGGGTGGGGAGGCGGGAGGATGCTGGCCGCCCTGGAGCGGAGCAGTCCGGGGAGATGGGCCCGCGCCTATCTCCGCGGGGGCACCTACGGCGAATTGATTGCTGGGGGAGACTGCTGGACTGATTTGAATCGGTGGCAGCTGCTGGCCCACCTGGGAGCCGAGGGCACAAGAGGTCACGTGCCGAACAGTTCCTCGTTGGGGGGCAGAGGCAGACTCTCGGCTATTTACGACCTCGGTCCGGGCACCGAGGTGCGGCTGAGGGCCGGCTACGGTGCCGGACGGCAGGAGGAGTGGGGCCTCGGAGCCGTGGAGGCGGAAGTAGACAGTTTCGAGGTTCCTGCCGGGGCTGCTCGTACCTGGTTTGATGCTGATTACGCTCTGGAATTGGAAGGGATGGTACGGAGGGGGCTCACATTCCGTGGTGGGATTGGCGGGCGCAGCGCCGGGCTGGAAGACGACGTTAGGGAGCTGAACCGGAAACCTAGCTGTAACGGCAGTTGGGTGGAGGTCGGGCTGGAATGGCTCACGGGGGGGACAATAGTCGCGCTTAGCGGGCGCAGCGAAGGGGACATGATGCGTGGACCTGCCCTTTCCCAGGATGCACGACTCACCTCGGGGCAATTGACCGCTCGAGCACTGTTGGGGGAGGCCAGCAGCATTCTTGCGGGAGCGGTCTGGTACCGGGCTGAGGCTGGTGCCGGGCTCGAGCCGGTAACACGGCTGTGGCCGCTGGCTGAGTTCACTTCCCAGTATTCAGACAGGTTCAGCATGTACGTTCGCTACCAGCCCCGGATCGACTACATGACGCTGGGAGAGGCCCGCGAACAAAACCCGTTCGTGGCCAACAGCTACACGGTAATTCCCCGGGAAGAGCGTTTTCATTTGGCGATTGGACTGCAGTACACCGTGGCGCAACACGTGACCGTGGGATTTGACATAGTGCGACGACAATTCGACAGGCTTCCCGTCTGGCGGCTTGCACCGGAGGCCGATACCTGGAGCCGCGGACTCTTTATCCTGGATGTCATCGGTTCAGTCGGAGTGAATGAGACCCGTCTGAGCCTGGAGGGAACACCCGGCGACAAACTGGTCCTGAACGCGGAACTGATCTTGCGGGATCCTTCAGGAGGCAGTATTTCGGAACTTCCGCACGTTCCGCGCTTACAATTCTCAGGGAGTGTGGACGGCAGGGGACCCTGGAATCTGGAACTCGGCGTGCGCCTAACCCATCTTGGCGAGCGCTTCGGGTTTGGAGAGACCGATAGATATATGGACCACAGGCTGGCCCCTGCTACCGATCTCAGCGTACGCATTGCACGCGGATTCGGAGAGTTGTTAACCGCCTGGCTGGAGTTCCGCAATGTGTTGGACCAGAAGGTCGCGCTTTGGGAGGGGTACCTGCTGCCCGGACAAACATCGGCATTTGGGCTGTCGATTCGATTTTAAAAGCATTGGTCCATGAGGAGGCATAGATGAGCATTATTTCCATCCTGTCGAAGGGGGGCCTACTGATGGTCCTCATCGCGATCTGCTCCTTCATCGGAGCGGGGATCATCGTGGAACGCTGGCTCACACTGCGCAGAGCACGAGTGAACACCGGCACGCTGATGAACCGAGTGCGTCAGTCGCTGCGGGGCGGAGAGGTTGGCAGAGCCCTGGACATCTGTGATGAGACTCCCGGCCCGGTAGCGCGGATGCTGAAGGAGGGAGTCCTGCGGGCCGGCGCGAGCCGGGAGCTGATCCGTGAGACGGTGGAATCGGCCGGCAAGTCGGAACTGTACAAGCTCGAACGCGGACTCGACTCACTGGCCACCATTGCCGGTGTGGCCCCGCTGCTCGGCTTTTTAGGGACCGTAACCGGTATGATCAGGGCTTTCATGGACATACAGGCATTGGGTGGACAGGTTAATGCAAATGTACTCGCAGGAGGCATCTGGGCGGCCCTTGTCACCACAGCCGCCGGCCTGACAGTGGGCATTCCCGCGCTCATCTTCTACAACTGGCTGGTAGGGAAAGTGCGCCATTTCGTATTCGAGATGGAGCGTTCCAGCATGGAGTTGCTCGACCTGCTGGGTGGTGAGGAAGTCAAGACGGACGCCATACGGACCGTGGAGGCCGAGCATGGACTTTGAGCCGGAGCGTAAGCCAATCGTAGCTTTCAGCGCTATCGGCCTCACCGATATCGTGTTCCTGCTGCTCATCTTCTTTCTCCTCAGCAGCACCTATATTCTCCAACCGGGGATCAAGGTCGATCTGCCGGAAGCCCAGGTCGTGGAAACGGTGGAGAGGCAGACACTGACGGTGACTATCCCCATCAGCGGAGGGGTCTATTTGAATGACGAGCCTGTATCGCTGGCGGAGCTTCCCGCCCGGCTCCAGCAGGAGTTGGCCGGCGGTGCCGACAAGGATATCATCCTGCGCGCCGATGAGGACATCCCCTTCAAACGCGCGGTCGAGATTATGGACATTGCCAAGCGGGTAGGAGTGGGGCGTTTCCTGGTGGCTACGCGAACCAGAGAGGAGGGCGACACCCCGTGAGAGTCGACCTGTACGACCTCCGTTTCCAGGGCTGGCTGGCGTCAGCAGTGTTCCATCTGATCCTGCTATGTCTATTCGTGATAATTGGCGTTGAGATGGAAGCCTGGGTAGAGGAGTACAGCGAGGTGATGCTGTTTGATCTTTCGTTGACACAGTCTTCGTACATTGAGGAGGTTGCCGCTGGATTCCCGCTCGCCACTGCTCCCGAGCAACCAGAACCGGCGGCCGTGGTGAGGCTTCCCGAGCGCCGACCGATTCCCACTCAACCCGAAGAAATCACGACTATGGCAACACGCAGGGAGGCACATGTGCCGCTGCTGGAGCCTTCCCGAATTCTGGACGAGTTGGAGCGTGCCGGCCGTGAGCGGCCTTCTACCAGCCATCAGGGGAGCCCGACCGGCAGGAAAGCCGCCCCCACTCTTCCCGGGCTCCGTGAAGGACTGCTTCTTCCCGATGTGCCACCATCAGCCATCGGCGTAGGGCCGGATCTTCCCTATCTCATTGAATGGATTGGGCACAGCCGCGAGATCATACGCAGTGTGCTTCCCCAGTACCCCTCGGGGGTGGAGCGGGAGGTAGAACTCCGATTCCGCTTTTCGGTAACCCCGGCGGGAGAAGTCACCGCCATCCGCCCGCAGCAGAAAGGGGAGCCGACACTGGAAGAGGCGGCCCTTACCGCGCTACGCCAGTGGAAGTTTCAGCCTCTGCCGCAGGCCTCACCTCAGACCAATCAGGTGGCGGTAATTACCTTTCGCTTCAAAATCCGCTCCTGAACGGTTATTTGCCGCTATTTCTACGTCGACCTGCCTTATCGCTTGTACGGCGTAAATGATATGGTTACTTGCTGTATGAATTTTCTTGCAATATGCAAGACTCCCGTGGCGGGCTGAGAGGATAATAAGATAGTAATGTATCGGTGCGTATATGAAGTAAAACAGGAAATCACACCTATAACTCA
>JAUVWC010000272.1 GCA_030604325.1 Candidatus Zixiibacteriota bacterium
CCGAGCCAGGCCGAGAAGTCGAAGGGACGCTCGAGCCCGAAAAGCAGCGCACTCGTCTGCCTGAGGACGGCCGGCAGGGAGACGAGCCCCAGCCCGGAGATGCTCGGGAGGATCTGCCGGAGCAGATCGGGCACGGTCAGCATGGCGAAGAAGAGGATCGCGGCCGATCGCGAGCCTCCGGTGGTCGAAGAGAGCACCAGGATGACACCGCCCAGGGTCAGCAGGGAGAGAGCAACCTGGCCGATGATCGAAAGGGGAACCCAGTAGTACTCCTGCAGGAACGCGGCGTCCTGGGCGAGCAGTACCCGCATGAGAAAGAGCAGGAGGCAAGGCAGCAGAGTGATCAGGCTGCCGTAAAAAGCGACAATCAGGAACTTACCCAGCACATAGTCCCAGAAGCGCACCGGCTTGGAAAAGTAGACGGCGAGGGCCCCGAACTTGCGGTCGCTGGCGATCAGGCCGGCACCCGCAAGGATCAGTACGAGGACCAGAAAGAATGCCTGGCCCCTTAAGAAATCGGCGAAGAATCCCGCGTCGATCTGCAGCTCCTGCACCATCTCAGCGAGCTCCGGAGAGTCGCCGAGCCGCATAGCCACGTAGATCAGCGCGCCCCGTACGAGGAAGGGAAGCGCGGCCAGCAGCAGGACGAGGATCATCGCTCGCTTCCAACGGAGCCGGCTGCCGGTCCGGGCGATGATCCACCACGTTCGGGGCCTGGCAGCTAGCTGGCCGTGCCAGGCGCGGTAGATCTCCTCATAGATCGGCATGGTCGTCCTCCCCGATCAGCTTCAGGAACACATCTTCCAGCGTCTGGACGCTCGTCACCAGTTTGCGCAGTTGGGTCTCCGAGACCCGGGCGGCCTCCAGGATGACATCTGTATCCCTGCCTTCGGGCACGGTCACGTCGAGGAAGTATTTACCACCGGATTGGACCGCACACCCCTCCCGCTCCAGAGCAGCCCGGAACCGCTCATGCTCGCCCTTCACCCGGACCGTGTACACATTCGAGTAGGTGCCGCGCAGATCCTGCATACTGCCCTTCTTTAAGACCCTGCCCTTATTCATGATGACCACTCGATCGCAGGTGCGCTCCACATCGACCATGATGTGGGTGGCCAGGACAATGCTCATCACCTCCCGGCTGGAGATGTTCTGGATCAGGTCCAGCATCTCCTGCCTCCCCTTCGGATCCATGCCGCTCGTGGGCTCATCCAGAAAGAGGAGGCGGGGATCGTGCACCAGCGCCTGTGCCAGCTTGATCCGCTGCTTCATCCCCGCCGAGTAGGTCTCCACCTCCCGGTAGCGGGCTTCATCCAGACCGACGAGGAAGAGCACCTCGTGCGCCCGCTGCAAGGCATCCACGCGGTTCATCCCGCTGAGCTCTCCGGCGTACTGTACCATCCCCACTCCAGTCAGCCCCGGGATCAGGCAGTCGTCTTCCGGCATGTACCCGATGCTCTGAAGGACCGCCTTCTGTTCGGTACGCACGTCTTTACCCAGGACTGTGGCTGAGCCGGATGCCAGCGGCACGAGTCCCAGGAGCCCTTTTATCAGACTTGATTTCCCGGCTCCGTTAGGCCCCAGCAGACCGGTCGAACCGGCCGGGAACGTGGTGGAGAAGCTATCAACGGCGGTGAGGTCGCCGTAGGTGATGGTGAAATCCTGAAGGGTAACCGACAAAGCACCGTCCTCGGCTAAGATGACCAGTCTATTGTAGAGTCTCTACGAAATATAGAACAGACAGTTGCACTTATGCCCCCGCATCCCTGTCCGTCACCTATCCGATGGTCAGGTTTGTTCACCCAACAGCAACATTTATTACCCCTCTTTTCAAACATCCGTGAAAGGCATAAGATGAATCATGAATATTGGATGCGAGTATCTACTCTGGAGATCCATCCAGGAGGAGAAGGGCGGAAATGAGGGAATTAGAGTTTTATCAGGTCGATGTCTTTACTTCGGAACCATTCTGTGGCAATCCGCTGGCCGTCATCCCGGACGCCGAAGGATTGACCCCACAGGAGATGATGATGATCGCCAGGGAGATGAATCTCACTGAAACAACGTTCATCTGGCCCCCTCAAACAGCCGAAGCCAGTTATCGAATGCGGATCTTCACACCCACCGTTGAATTACCTTTCACCGGACATCCCGCTATCGGTGCGCACTGGGTGATGGCGGAATTGGGGAGAGTGGAATTATCCGAGCCTGTGACAACCGTGCTGTATGAACAAGCAGTGGGACTTCTCACTGCCGATTTTCATGTAAAGGACGGTCTGGTGGACCATATCATGATGTCCCATTGCCCGCCGGTCTTTCTCGGTGAGCTGCATAACATAAGTGATCTGGTCGCCGGTCTGGGTATCAGCTCCAAGGAGATTACCGGCACGGGCTTGCCGGTACAGGCCGTTTCCACGGGATTCCCGACCTTGATGGTCCCTATCCGGTCACTGTCGACGGTGCAGCGACTCGACGCGGCGGAGATGAACCTGGTCTCCCTCGCCAAGGTGTTAAACAGTGTACGCGCAAGTTTCATGCTGGTATTCACTACCGAAACAGAAAGACCGGATGTAGATGTCCACGTCCGTGGATTCGGTCATCTGGTCGGTGTGCCGGAGGATCCGGTAACCGGGAGCTCCAACGGTGCCCTGGGGGCTTATCTGGTCCGTACCGGAGTCATTCCGACCACCGGTTCTACGGTTCGTTTCATCAGTGAGCAGGGTAGTGAGATAAAGAGGCCGGGTACCCTGATCGTGGAGGTGGACCATGCGGATGGCGTGCCTACTGCCGTCAGGGTGGGAGGACAGGTCGTGCAGGTGATGAAGGGAGTGATCCAGTTCTAAGAGATCCTATTCTTCCGGTTCTTCAGGTCGTGGGAGGCTCGGTCCTGCTGGAAGACTCTGC
>JAUVWC010000246.1 GCA_030604325.1 Candidatus Zixiibacteriota bacterium
GCGCGCTGAGGTGGGCTTGGCCGATCCCGTCGATCGTTTGCTGCATCTCCTTGATGTAATCACCGACGACCTTCTTGTCTTCGGCGAGCTCGAGAATCGACTCGAGGGTGGCCTTTTCGTTGAGGACGGTGCCCTCAATACAGGTGTGGGCCAGCTTGTAGGACTCGCCGAACGTCTCCGCGGTGGCATGATTCAGCAATTCCAGCGCCAGTACGAACTGGTGCCCGAGGCGCCGTGTGCCGTTGCTGGCCGTCTCCCCGGCGATCTTGATGGCCATATTGTCATCGGCATTGGCTACGGTGTATGCACCGGCCGCACCGATGACGGCCACTCGTTTCATCTGGGTTGGATCCGACTTGTCCACCCTATCCCCAGAGGTGTGGTACCACCGATCGGGCCAGGCGATGATCATCACACCGGGAACTCCCACACCCCAGTTGTTGAATACTTCGTGGTCCGAGGCGCCATAGTGTGTCTCGATGCTGTAGTAGAACGGTTCATCCGAACCGGTCGGGGCGACTATGCGCCGCGGCACTTTGAAGAAACCACCCCTGTTCTGGATGCGTTCTCTGTTCGACTCGCCGACGAAACGGTAGTAGTTCTCCATCACATCGTTTATGTAGTGAGCGTTGCCGAAGGTGGTGCGCATCAGGCACGTGAAGGCCTGGTTCTTGCTCAACCACTCCCCCACCATGTCCATGTTTATGTTACACAGCGTCCTCTCCATGATGTCTTTGTTGGCCCTCACCCACGGGCCGGTGCCGGAGAACTCCGGGCCCCACAGGAAGCGGATCGTGCGCTTCGGCTGCGGGATGCGGCCCTCTTCGATCAGGGTGTGCAGTACGCGCGCCACTTCCAGGATCCCTGCGCTACCCGACTTGTTGTCATTGGCGCCCTGCTTGGTATAACCCTCAAAGAGGTGGGCGGAGAAAATTACCTCGCCCGCATCGGGGTCTGTTCCCGGTATGTAGCAGACGGGATCCTGCAGCTCGTACTCCTCGGTGGTCGTCTCGACCTGGGCGTGGGCGGTAATCGTCTGCCCCGCCAGCAGGCGCCTTTTCAGGGACTCACCTTCGCGCGGCGGCAGGAGGAACCCGAACTTAGTCGGCTCGTCGCTACCTCGGCGACCGCCGACACCGCTCCATGGAATCTGTAGAGGATCGAAGAAGGGCCGGCTGTTACTTATCGAGACGACACCGACAGCTCCCAGCTCCATGCACGCGGTCCGGTGAGCACTACCGATCGATCCCTCTGTTACGACTATTTTGCCTTCAACGCCCGCCCGTTCAATTTCCTCCCTGGTGCCGCTGCCGACCCACACCAGTTCGGCCGTGACATCCGCCGAACTGCTCCCCCTGGCCAGCATGGCTGTCATATCCCGATAGGAAGCGATCTTCTGCCGCATCGGGCTCACTTCCCACAGCTCGCCCTTGATGGCATCCCACGTCCGACCCCCCGGGAAGCGGACCAATTCCGCACCGGGCAGGCCATACAGTAGCAGTTGATCGTAGATGTACTGCGCTTCGTAGAAGGTGCCTCTGTACTCACCCACTTGCCGGTCCTTGTTGTAGCCGCCGGTCTCCATGATCGTGTTCCAGGCGGTCTCACCCGAGGCCTCTCCGATGATCTCATCCATGATTTCCGGAGGCAGCAGAGTCCACATGTAGGACGGATCTATCTGTGCGCCGGCACCGGTGCTGCACACGAACACGAGAGCGAGTGCGAGAAAAGCCGCTCGTCTGAACATCATCAACCTCCCAGTCGGATCACACGGGTTCACTGGTAAGAGCAGTCACAATTCCGAGCCCATTGTATCGGAGGGTTCCGCCGGGCTCAAGTAGGTGAGAGCGATTTTAAAAATGGACCTCTGCCTTTCAGATCCTCCCCACCGGTCGGACCCCCCTACCCTCTCGTTCCATATCGCCCAGGTCCTCACGCGCCTGTTCGCCCAGGGCCTGAAGGCGCTCGACCACATTTGGGTACCTGTCGGCAACGTTGGTCGTCTCGCCGACATCATTTTCGAGGTCGTACAGCTCCAGCCCGGTGCTGGCCTGCTTGTAGGCGACAGAAAGCCCGTCCTGCCTGGTGGGCCGTTCGCCCAGAGTGCGGTAATTATGTGGGAAGTGAAGCTTCCACTTGCCCTGCCTTACGGCCTGCAGCTGGAAACCGGTTGGGTGCGTGTAATAGTAGAAGAAATGATCGCGCGGATTGGCACCCGGATCGCCCTCCAGCAGGGGCAGGATGTTGACGCCGTCGATCTTGTGCTCGGGCAACGGCGCCCCCGCCAGGGCAGCGAAGGTGGGCAGCAAGTCCATGGTGGTGGCGATCTTGTTGCACTCACTGCCCGCCGGAATACGACGCAGCCAGCGCATGATGCACGGCCCGCGCTGTCCACCTTCCCACGAAGTACCCTTACCTTCGCGCAGCGGCAGGGCACAGCCGGCATGAGTGCCGAAATTGAGCCAGGGACCGTTATCGGAGGTGAACACCACCAGCGTGCTGCGGTCCACGCCGTTCTCCGTCAGAGCCTGGAGGATCTGACCGACCGACCAGTCGATCTCCATCATCACATCTCCGTACTTCCCCTGCTCGCTCTTGCCCTTGAACTTGTCGGATACGCCCAGCGGCGTATGCGGCATGGAGTGAGGAACGTAGAGGAAAAACGGTTCGGCCCGGTGTTTTTCGATGAACGCCACCGCCCGCTGCGTGTAGAGCGTGGTGAGCGTGTCCTGGTCCGCGAGCGTCTTTACTTCGCCGACTTTCTCGTTGCCGTCGATCAGCGGCGGGGGGGGATATTCCGCCTTCCACCCTTCCGTAACCGGATTACCGAGATAATCCATAGGCCACATGTCGTTGGAATAGGGCAGGCCGAAGTATTCATCGAATCCGTGCTGGAGGGGCAGGAACTTCCGGTGATGTCCCAGGTGCCACTTGCCGAAGATGCCGCACGCATAACCCCTCTGCTTGAGGACTTCGGCGATGGTCATCTCCTGGTCGCTGATGCCGACCTGCGCCCGCGGGCCCAGGGCGCCGCGTATACCGATGCGGTTGGCGTAACAGCCGGTGAGCAGCGACGCCCGCGAGGCACTGCACACGGCCTGGCTAGCGTAGAAATCGGTGAA
>JAUVWC010000331.1 GCA_030604325.1 Candidatus Zixiibacteriota bacterium
ACGCTCTCCACGTACCGGAGCCGGCGGAATCCGAGAATATCCTCCTTCTCCAACCACTGTGAAGCCTCCCTGTCGTAGCATTCGGGGTGCCGCCGGTACACTTCGGTGGCCTCGCTGGCCATCGGACTGTCGACATAGATGGGTATCTGGGGCAGCCGGCGCGCTTCGAACAGCTGGTGCAGCAGGTAGACCACCCGCTGGGTACGCCCCACTGCGAAGGCGGGTATGAGCACCCGCCCACCCCCCTCCACGGTCCGGGCAACAATCTTCTCAAGGCGCGTCTTCAGGTCCTCTCCGCGCTCGTGCAGCCTGTCGCCATAGGTGCTTTCGGAAATAAGCGCGTCGAGTCCATCGAGCTGGTATGGATCACGCAATATCGGCAGTTGATCCCGCCCCAGGTCGCCGGTGAAACCCAAGCGCAACGATTCTCCATCTCCCTGGGGACTCGTAATCTCAAGTTGTACTTGAGCTGATCCAAGTATGTGCCCTGCTTCGCGAAAGATAGCTGATATATTACTGGTGATTTCAAACGGCTCATTATACGGCCGAACCTGGAAGAGAGGAAGCGTCTCATCTACATCTTTTCCGGTATAGAGAGGCTCGACGGCGGGCTCTCCCTTCGACCGCCGTTTGTTCAGGTAATGAGCATCCCGCTCGCTGATCTGGGCGGAGTCGTGGAGAAGTACCGAGCAGAGGTCGGCCGAGGCATCGGTAGCGTAGATCGGCCCCCGGTAGCCTGCCCTGACCAGCGCCGGCAAAGCACCGGCGTGATCAATATGGGAGTGGGATAGTATGACCGCCTCAAGTGAGCCGGCCTCGAAGGGAAACTCCCTGTTTCGCCGCCGTGCCTCCCCGCGGCGTCCCTGGAAAAGTCCGCACTCCAGCAGGATTCTCCGGTCGGCCACCTCCAGCAGATGCTTTGATCCTGTGACGGTGCGCACCCCACCGTGAAAGGTGAGCCGCACCCCGTCACCTCTCCCGCCCCGGTGGTGGCGGCACCTCTATGCCGAGGCGGTCCAGTACCGTCAACGTAAGGTCGAGATCTTTGTGGCCGAAGAGAAGACCGCCGACCGAACCGTCGAAGATCAGATGGAACTCCTCGCCCTCGGCGATATCCCGGATGACCTCGTCGATGGCGTCGAAGACGGGCTTCATCAATTCCTGTTCCTTCTGCTCCGCCTGCCCCCCCGGCGACCACATTTCGGTCTGGAAACGGGCCAACTCTTCCAGCGTCTGCTGCAATTCGTTCTCCTTGTTTCGGCGCTGGACGGGACTCAACTGAGCGGTGCGCAGTTCGTTCTGCAAACTCTGGGCCATGGTCTGCATGTCCTGTTGTTGCCTCTGCCACTGTTGCAGCTGCGCTTCCACGGCGCTGCGTATTTCGGGGACACGGGGATGCAGCTGCAGGATCATGTCGGACCGGATGAAACCGATTTTGAGCGCCCTGGTCTCCTGCGTCCCGGAGCCCGCCTCCTGCTGCACAGCTTCGATGTTCAGTCCCGGTACGGCCCACAGGAGGCCTGCCCTATCTGCCTCAGAGACCGCAGGGGCCGGGCCTCGGGCCAGATGACCACCAGTCAGAGCGATCAGCGCAGCGAACCCGTGGGTTCTCCAAGGGGTAGGAGTGTTTGTCGACACGGTACTTCCTCCCTGTAAAAGGTTTGGTCCTGTTCAGCCGGAATGGATGTCCTTCGATCTTGTATAGACTTCCTCCCCCTGCATAGCCAGGGCGATGGTGCCAACCCCGCGCCGGAAGCGGGTCTGCAGGGTATCCATCAGTTCGTAGACCAGTGGGATGATGGTCAGTGTAAAGAAGGCCGCCACCGGCAGGGCCACGCAGATGGTGAAGGCCAGCGTGTACCACTG
>JAUVWC010000107.1 GCA_030604325.1 Candidatus Zixiibacteriota bacterium
GAGGAATTCCATGACGGCCTTCTTGATGCGCATGCCGACATCGATCAACGGCGAGAAATCGTCCGCTGTGAGACGAAGACCGACTTCCTCGGCACGGCAGAGGGCATAGAAGGCACCGCCGAAGGCAACGTCGAAGTTGACGCTGCCCACTCCCGCCACCTCCACCTTCTGATCCTGAGCAAGGACGAAGGAAGGTACATTCTGAAAGGAGACCTCGGCCACCTTTCCCCCGCGTCTAAGTGCTTTGGCGGTGACCCTGCCCGCCGGGGTATCTATGCGGAGGACCGGCTCATCCCCTTCGACATCGATCATGCCGGTCTCGAGCACCACAGTGCACAGACCGATGATCCCGTGACCGCACATGGAGCTGAAGCCTTCATTGTGCAGGAAGAGCACTCCCAGCGTGCCGTCGGGAGTAACCGGTTCGGTCAAGATGCAGCCGTACATGTCGGCGTGGCCCCGTGGCTCCCACATCAGGGCGGTCCTGATGTGATCCAGGTGCTGCTGTGCGTGGCGGCGCTTGGCCAGAATGGTCTCGCCGGGAATCGGCGGCAATCCCCCCGTTATGACGCGCAGTGGCTCGCCGGCTGTGTGGGCATCAATGGTGGTGATCGATATCCACTCTGACGGCGGTTCCCAGTCGAACGGCTTATTCATCCTTCAAATAATCGGCTCCGATAGTTATGCCGGGAGCGAACTACATTTGATCGCCCCCAGTTGGCTAGGTAGCTCGGTCTTATGCGTGATACTTGAAGGAGACTTTCACCTTCGCCCGGTAGGCGCGGATCTCTCCCTCCTCCAGTTGCAGGTCGAGCTCGGCGATCTCGGCGACGCGCAGGTCGCGCAGGGACTTCGCAGCCGTTTCGATGGCGGCTGCAGCCGCTTTCTCCCACGACTCGGTACTCGAACCGACCAGCTCAACTACTTTGTAAACGCTCTCAGCCATGGTGGCCTCCTCTCTCGCGGACGGTAGTATGGCACCACTCGTACTTGCAGGGACTCCAAGATCTTTCCCGATCCTACCCCTTCGGGCGGCGTTCGCGAAGCGGAAATCGATGCTTGCATGCAGCTACGGGTGGGTATGGTGAAGCCGGTATGTCGCTAGGCTTTGGCCAATTCCCCGCAAATAGTATAGGCTGTTGGCAGTGAATACTTGAATGCCATCGTTGACGTCGAGGAACTGGACCCTCGGCTTTTCCACGGGGACAGGATTTGTCCTTGCGGGTGTGGTCACGGCCGGCTTTGCTATCTTTATGCCGCAAAAAACACTCAGAGGGGCGAAGGCGAGGGTCAGATGGCTTCAGCTGAAGGAGCAGCTCGCCCAGATGGGACTGTGTCTATGAGCTTCAGGGAATTGAAAGAGCTGATCTCGACCACCTTCCGGGTGTGGAGACTCGACGGGGCCTCCCGCATGGGAGCCGCCCTGGCATTCTACCTCACGACCTCGGTGGTGCCCCTTGCCATTCTCAGTCTGGTCATATTGGGAAAGGTGATGGGGGAGAAGGCCATCCAGGGGCAGCTTTTCGCTTCACTAAATACGGCACTGGGGGATACGGCCGCCCGCGTCGTGGAAGATCTGATACTGGAAGCCGGCCGGCCGGGCGCCGGAACAACGGCCACGATTTTCGGTTTCCTCATCCTGGGTGTGATAGCCACCAATATGTTCCACCACATGCGGAGTTCGCTCGATGCACTGTGGGGTATCCGCGGCCAGCGCAGCCCCCTGAAATCCTTCATTATCGGGCGGTGGGTCTCCGTATTGCTTATCGTTGGTTGCCAGCTTGTTCTCCTCATGCTGTTTGCTCTCGGGGCGATGGTCTCGGCGGCCTTTCCCTACATAACGCGGTGGTTCCCCTCACAGGCCACTGCGCTGACACGGATTATTTATCACGGCTCTGTCTTCCTGGCAGTACTCATACTGGTGGCGGTGATATTCCACGTCCTCGCCCGGGTGCAGCTGTCATGGCGGGTAATCCTGGTGGGAGCCAGTGTAACGGCGCTCCTGTTCCTGATCGGCAAACTGATACTGGGGCTCTGTCTGAGTTACAGCAATGCCACCTCCCTCTACGGGGCGTTCGGCTCTCTGCTGATACTCCTCCTCTGGTTCTACTATATAGCCCAGATCTTCTTCCTCGGCGCCGAGTTTACCAAGGTATACTCCGAGCATGTACAGGGCTCATTGCAGCCAATGATATTATGAAAGAGGTAGCGGGCGCCCCGCCGCCGCGTCCGCTGCCGTTACTTACCGTTGATAGGTACCTACCGTCTCCCCGCTGTCCAGGATGTGGTTCTCCATCGCCGCCTCCACTTCGGCCTTGGTGGCGCCGGGGCCCAGGTCCAGGACCGCGTCGAGAGCATAGAGTTTGAAAAAATACCTGTGCGGCTTGCCCGGGGGAGGGCTCGGCCCGCCGTAACCGATCCGGCCGAAATCGTTCTTTCCCTGGATTCCGCCCGCCGGCGGTTCGGGTTGCGGTTCAACCCCCTCCGGGAGCTCGGTCATCTCGGCAGGCATGTTGTAGTAGACCCAATGCACCCAGGTGCCCATGGGAGCGTCGGGATCATCGCAGATCAGAACCAGGCTCATGGTCTCATCCGGGACGCTGCTCCAGGTCAACTGTGGTGACCTGTCGGGGCCATCGGCGGTGAACTCAGAGGGTATTTGATCTCCATCACTGAATGCTGAGGAGGCTATCTGAAGGCTCATCGGTATCTTCTCCCAATTGTGTGCATTACAGCTGATAGCTTATGTTCAGCCCGTTGATTCAGTCCAGCAACAAGTGGGGTTTCTCCTCCCTGGTTTATTCGTCTATGTTCAAGCCGTTACTCTGTTCCCGGATACGTCGGCAGAAGAGGAGTCATGGCGTGTGAATAGTGGGAACGATCCTGTCTACCTCGGTCTCTGGCAGTCCGGGGAACTGGAGCGGTGGGCTCGCCAGTTGACAGATGAGCTGCGCTCCTGCCGCCTCTGCCCGCGCGACTGTGGCGCTGACCGGAAAGAGGATCCCCGGCGGGCGTTCTGCGGGGTGGGGCTCAATGCGCTGGTCTCCTCGGCCAATCCGCATTTCGGTGAGGAGCCTCCCATCACCGGGCGCAGAGGGAGCGGGACGATATTCTTCGCCGGTTGCAACATGCGCTGCTGGTTCTGCCAGAATGCTGATATCAGCCACGGCCGGCTGGGTCGACCGATTCCTGCCGACAAACTGGCGACGCTGATGCTCTACCTCCAGGATCTCGGCTGTCACAATATCAACGTGGTGACTCCCTCTCACGTGGTACCGCAGATTCTCTCCGCCCTGGTTATGGCGGTTGAAAACGGACTGAGGCTGCCGCTGGTATACAACACCGGCGGCTACGACTCGGTGGAAACTCTCCGGATGTTGGACAGTATCGTCGATATCTATATGCCCGACCTGAAATATGCCGAGCCGGGGCCTGCCCGCAGGCTGTCGGGCGCCCCCGATTATCCCCAGGTCGCCCGGGCGGCTCTGAGGGAAATGCACCGGCAGGTGGGGGATCTGGTTGTGGGTCCGGACGGGGCGGCTACCAGGGGCCTGCTCGTGCGCCATCTGGTTCTTCCCCACGATATGGCCGGCACCGAGGCCAGCATGCGCTTTCTTGCCCGCGAGATCTCTCCCGATACCTGCGTCAACATCATGGCTCAGTACAGGCCGTCCTACATGGCCTACAAGAGGCCGGAAGTGAATTGCCCCCTCACGCGAGCCGACTACGAAACCGCACTCGAGGCGGCCCGCAGTCAGGGGTTGTACAGGTTCACCCTATAGTACACCGCTCCGCAATTACGCTGGCATTCGAGCGCGGATGCATTCCGGACAGCCGCGTTGCTCGTCGTCGCGATAGACACCGCGTTATTCGCAAATGGTAGGGGGTTCCATTGATTATTCCCGTCCGTTCCGGATAGACTTACAGGGATTCATTGCCAGTGGAGGAGGTGCCACCATGCCAACTTTTATCTTGATGACGAAGCTCAGCCCCGATGCAATGTGTGATCCCCGGGGCCGCCGGGCGGTGGGTAGGGCCTGGATGGAAAAGGTGAAGACTCTCTGTCCGGAAGTGCGCTGGATATCACACTACGCCATCCTGGGTCCCTACGATTTCATGGACATCTATGAAGCTCCCGATGATGAGACGGCCCACCGGGTCTCGCTGATCTCCCGCAGCGAAGGCGCCACCACCGCCGAAAGCTGGGGTGCTCTTCCCTACGACCGTTATGTCCCGCTCGTGGAAGAGGTCGAGAGTTTCAAAGAATAGACCACCCCAGCTCAGGTTTGTGTTCCTGCGCTACTCTGACCGGGGGATCACATTAGGCAGACTGGTTAAGATCACCAGGAACACACCCAGGTGTATCACGATGCTGGGCCCGTAGGGAAGGTCCAGCACTTACGAGCTGTTGTTTACTCTACCCGCCGGACGCTGTCCAGCAGTGTGCCATCCACCCACTTGACTACTGACACGACCTCTTCACCCAGTTTCGGTCTGGCTGGTATGCCACAAATGGCATCCAGCTCGGCTTTCAGCTCCTCGATCGGCTTGATCGGCAGCCCGGAGTCGGCAACGGCCTCCAGGAGGTCCTGGCGGCGGGGATTGATGGCGATGCCCCGTTCGGTGGCCACGACATCTATCAGTGCGCCGGTACCGCAAATAGTGGTCACTTCATCAACGATCACCGGGATGCGATCACGCATGGTCGGGACAGCAAGGATGGTACAGCCGGCGAAGAGGCAGTTCTGCCAGCCGCCGATCCCGTGCAGCAGTTTGCCGTCGGAGTGGGTTACCACGTTGGCGTTGAAGTTCACATCCACCTCGGTGGCACCGAGTACTACCACATCCACCATTGACGCGAAATTGCCCTTGCCGTGGTAGTTGTACGAGGTGAAGGGGCTGGTCATCACGTGGCCGGGATTGCGTCCCATCGACTGTACCGCCTCCAGGTCGAAGGTCTGCCCGTCCAGCAGGTAGTCGGTGAGACCCTCTTCCAGCATCTCCACCAGGTAGCGGGTTGTGCCGCCCCGGATGAAGCCCGCTTTCACACCCTCCCGCTCCATCCGCTCCTTTAGATAGATGGCGAAGGCGAGCGCCGTGCCGCCGGCACCCGCCTGGAAGCTGAACCCTTCACGCATGATGCCCGCCTCCTCCACGAAGCGGGCGGTCATCTCGGCGATGAGCTGGCGGTCGGGACTGCGCGTGATCTGGGTCGTGCCCGATACGATGCGCGAAGCATCGCCGAGGCTTTCCACCTCGACAACGAAATCCACGTCGTTGCCCTTGATCTGCCAGGGTACGGCGGGGAAGGGCACCAGATGATCGGTGACCACGATCACCCGATCGGCATACTTGGCATCCACCAGTCCGAAGCCAAGGCCCCCGGTGGCCGACGGACCCGCCAGTCCGTGGGCGTTTCCGAAAGGATCGGCCGTGGGGGCGGAGATAACGGCGATATCGATAC
>JAUVWC010000004.1 GCA_030604325.1 Candidatus Zixiibacteriota bacterium
GCCGTGCAGTCCTTCGGTGGGATGCAGGTAGGCAGCGGGAGTCCCGGTACTGGTCAGCGTGGCGGCGATCTTCTGACCGATAATGCCCGATTTGCCCAGACCAGTGACGATCACCCGACCCGGGCAGTCATGGATCATGCGTACGGAGCGGCTGAAATCGGAGTTGACACTGTCGGAAAGACCGGCCACACCCTGGACTTCCAGCTCGATAACCTTCCGCCCCCACTCCTGGATCAGGTCATCGGTCACCTCCGACAGCTTCGGCTTTCGCCTCGGCGGCTGCCCCGGCCCGGATGCGCTCTCGGCGGTCATGGGGAGGGTATACCTCCTTTTGCTTCTATTATCTGTTCCAACAATTCTCTAACCGCACCTTCTCCGCCCCTTGCCTCGGTTACTATATCAGCGATCTCCTTGACTTCCTGGTGGGCGTTGGCCACGGCACACGACACCCCCACCTGCCCCATGATCGACAGATCGTTGAGGTCATCGCCGATGTAGGCCACCCTGCTTGCCTCCAATCCCGATTCCGTAAGTACGGCCTCAAAGGCTTCCTGCTTGAATGACTGGTTCTGGTGGACCTGTGTGATCCGTAGCGCTCTGGCACGGTGCTCCACCGCTTCGCACTGCCGGCCGGAGATAATAGCATACCGCAGACCGACCCGATATCCCCGAAAGACACCGTATCCGTCCTGGATGTTGAAACGGACCGATTCACGCCCGTCGGGACCGACCAGAACCGAACCATCAGTCAGCACACCATCCACATCGAAAATGACCAGTTCGATCCGGGCCAAACGGGTATCAAGATCTCGATCATTCATGCGAGACTCTTCACATTCTCTATATCAATCGATAGGCACCCTGTATGCCGATGTCGCACTCTACAGTTTCTCCCCGGGCGTAGGTAGGGCACGGGCTTCGTCTCCGGTCAACGCCCGCCGGGCGACATCGAGGGCGAGAACCTGCTCAAGTATACACCGCATCTGCTCCGGCGTTACCTGCGCATCCGCATCACACAGGGCTGTGGAAGGGTCGGGATGAACCTCGCAGAATAGTCCGGCCACCCCGGCCCCACCCGCCGCCCGGGCCAGCACCGCCGCATACTTGCGCTCCCCTCCAGAAGTATCACCAGCGGCACCGGGAAGCTGGGTCGAATGGGTGACATCGAATATGACCGGGGTTCCCAGGCGGCCCATTTCGGCCAGACCGCGCATGTCAACTACCAGATCGTTGTACCCGAAAGTTGTACCACGCTCGGTAAGCAGTACGTTCGGATTCCCCGCTTCAGTGATTTTCCGGACCAGCGAATGCATGCCCGCCGGCCCCACGAACTGCCCCTTCTTTATATTGACCGGCCGTCGGGATGCAGCCGCGGCCAAGGCCAGCGGTGTCTGCCGGCAGAGAAAAGCGGGTATCTGGAGAAGATCCACCACTTCGGCCACCGGCTCAACATCACTAGTCTCGTGGATATCGGTGGTGACAGGGACTCCGAACCTCTCCTTAACCTCGACCAGCACGGCAAGACCCTCTTCGCGGCCGGGACCCATATAGGAGGTTCCACTGGAACGGTTCGCTTTCATGAAGGAGGACTTAAAAATGAGTGGCACCGAGAGGGAGCGCGTGATCTCCACCAGGGCTTCGCAGGTATCCAGCACCAGTGCTCGGGATTCCACGACATCAGGTCCGGCAATAAGAACCAGGGGAGCACTTCCACCGACCGGGAACTCCCCGACCGTTACCGCAGCCATGGCGGACTATGCCTCCCGGCCAGCTGGAGCGGAGGCGCTCTCCGGCAGGGATGGTTGGGATTCCCCCCGATCCACCCTCCCCCTCCGCCTGCCCGTCTCGTGCAGGCGTTTATAGCTCAGTGCAGCCCGAACGAATTCCCTGAACAGGGGGTGAGCCCGCTGGGCACGGCTCTTGAATTCGGGATGGAACTGCACCCCCACAAACCACGGGTGTTCGGTCAGCTCGATCATCTCGACCAACTTGTCATCAGGGCTGAGGCCGCAGAACACCATGCCGTGTTCGGCCAGCACCTTTCGATAGTGGTTGTTGACCTCGTAGCGGTGACGGTGCCGCTCACTGATCAGAGGCGCACCATAGGCCTGAAAAGCCTTGGTGCCCTCCTTGATCCGGCATGGATATGCACCGAGCCGCATCGTACCGCCCATATCCACGACATCCTCCTGATCCGGCATCAGGCTGATCACCGGGTGGGGTGTCATCAGGTCGAATTCCATCGAGTTCGCATCTTCCAGACCGCAGGCGTGGCGGGCTAATTCGATTACTGCCGCCTGAAGTCCCAAACAGATCCCAAAGAAGGGAATCCCGTTGGCCCGCGCGTAGTGGATAGCTTCGATCTTACCCGGTACCCCCCGCTCACCAAATCCCCCCGGTATCAACAGCCCGTGTGCACCGCTGAAGACATCTGCGGCCGTTTCTGCATCGAGTTTGTCGGTTTCCACATACTTGACATCTACCCGCGCTTCGTTGGCTACACCGGCATGGACGAACGCCTCGTCTATAGACTTGTAGGAATCTTGCAGGTCGGTGTACTTGCCGGCTATCAGGATTGTGACTTCATCCTTCGGATCTCTGATGCCACCCACCACCTTCGTCCACCCCTCCAGCTTTGGCCGATCAGCCTTCAGTTCGAGCATCTCACAGACCAGACGGTCCAGCCCCTGCTCGTAAAAGATGAGTGGTATTTCATATATACTGTCGACATCCCTGGCTTCGATCACCGCCTCCTGTTCAACATTACAGAAGAGGCTGATTTTCGGTTTCACGGTTTTAGGTAGTGGATAGGCGGTACGGCACAGGAGAATGTCAGGTTGGATACCGATTTCACGAAGCTTGTTCACACTGTGCTGGGTGGGTTTCGTCTTCAACTCACCGGCCGACGGGATAAAGGGTATAAGGGTCAGGTGGATGAAAATTGTATTCCTGCGCCCCTCTTCCAGGCGGAACTGGCGGATCGCTTCCAGAAAGGGAAGACTTTCGATATCACCAACCGTGCCTCCGATCTCGGTGATGATGACGTTGTATCCCGAGCTATCCTCTGCCAGTCTTCGAATGCGCTGCTTTATTTCATTTGTTATGTGAGGAATTACCTGAACAGTACCCCCTAAGTAGTCTCCCCTCCTTTCTTTCTGGATAACCGCCTCATAGATCTGTCCGGTTGTGGCGTTGTTCTTGCCGGACATATTCAGGTCGAGGAACCGTTCGTAGTGACCCAGATCAAGATCGGTTTCCGCTCCGTCATCGGTGACGTAAACCTCACCGTGTTGGAAGGGATTCATCGTACCGGGATCAACGTTGATGTACGGATCGAACTTCAGGATGGTGACATCCAGGCCGCGCGCCTTCAGAAGAGCACCCAGCGAAGCAGAGGCAACACCCTTCCCCAACGAGGAAACCACACCGCCGGTAACGAAGATGTGCTTGGTCGGCCGTGAGGAATTATTCATACCTTCATACTCCCGTGGGTTTTCCCTCACCTTCCTCACCCGAGGCCGGTAGGACCACCTTCACGCGCTCCAGATCATCCTGTGTGTCAACGCCCACAACACGATATGGCGTCTCCACGACACGGATGGGAAAGCCGTATTCCAGTGCACGAAGCTGTTCCAGCCCCTCCGTTTGTTCAAGTGGAGAAGGTGGCAATGCGGCGAATTTCAACAGGAAATCTCGTCGGTATCCGTAGATCCCGACGTGTTTGAAGTAATTCTGTGCCCCCTCGTGGGGCGGCCGGCGGATGAAGGGGATCTTTGAGCGGCTGAAGTATAGCGCACGGCCCCGCATATCGGTGACGACCTTCACTACGTTCGGATCGTCTGCTTCCTCCTCGCTCATGGGGTACCCCAGTGTTGCCATGGGCACCAACTCGTTGGATGAGAGCGCATCCACCAGCGCATCGATCATGGCTCCTTTTACCAGTGGTTCGTCCCCCTGGATGTTGATGACAAGATCGTGATCAAACTGCGCCGCTACAATAGCTACGCGATCGGTACCGGAGCGCAGTGTGGGACTCGTCATTACCGCCTTTCGCCCGCACGAGGCCACGGCATCCCGTACCCGTTCATCATCGGTGGCGATCACGAGCTCGTCCATCTTCTCCGACTCGCTGGCCCCTCGGGCGACCCATTCCACCATGGGAACATCGTTGATAAGCGCCAGCGGCTTGCCCGGTATGCGTGTGCTGGCGTATCTAGCCGGGATGACGCCCAGCACACTAGGCTTCTCCTTATCGACCAGCATCGGGCACATCAGAGCCGGGTGCCTCCTCGTCGCGTGTCAGTTCCATTCCATCACTCGCAGCTTCGCATATTTCGCCATCAAGCGCTTGGTACCGACTTCCCCAAACGCCACCACGAGCCGTGTCTTCTCCCCCCTGCCCGAGATCTCCAATATCCGACCGCTTCCCAGCGTGGGGTGTTCCACCCTCTGGCCTACCCGAAATCCACCAGGTTGGTCCTGGTTCTCACCCTCATAATCGGGCATGACATCCATCCGCTCCGCCTCATCGAAGGAGCCGGCGCTTCGGCGCGCTCGCCCGGTTCCTATACCATGTGAGGCCAGGTGGAGCTGATCCACCGTCTTTATCAAGCCCACAGGGATCTCGCCCAGGAACCGACTGGGCAGCCTATCCTGGACGTTTCCCCAGCGACGCCGGCGTCGTGCACGAGTAAGGTAGAGTTCCTCCTTTGCTCTTGTCATCCCAACGTAACACAACCGGCGCTCCTCCTCCAGCCCGTCAGCACCCTCCGTCGAGCGCAACATGGGACAGAGTTCCTCCTCCATGCCGGTAATGAATACGATCGGATACTCCAATCCTTTTGCCGAGTGAAGTGTCATCAGGGTGACGGCCTCACCCTTCTCCTCCCACTCGTCAACATCCGTCAGCAGGCTCACCTCCTCCAGGAACCGGGGGAGATCGGCCTCATCCCCGTACTCATCCGTAAATTCCTCCATCCCCGACAGCAGTTCGCCTAGATTGTCCAATCGCGATTGGGCCTGCACCGTGTCCTCGGAGATCAGCATATCGAAGTATCCCACTTCCTCGAGCAGGTCACGGGCCAGCGTGCCTATTTCTCTCTCCGAAATCCCGGCGCGAAATTTTTTCATCGTCGACGCGAACGATCGAAGCCTGACACCGGCCCTACCGACTTCATCAGCTGCGGCCTCCAAGCCTTCGAGGGGATCGCCGCCCCATCCTTCCAGCAGTCCCAGGATCCTTCCGAGGGTAACCTCCCCTATGCCGCGTCGTGGGGTCCCCAGCGCCCGCGCCAGGCTAACGGTATCCAGCGGGTTCACCAGGTAACGAAGGTGAGCAAGGGTGTCCTTGATCTCCGCCCGCTCATAGAACCGGAAGCCTCCCACGATCGTGTAGTTCAGACCGGCACCGCTGAGGGCGTGTTCCAGCACACGGGACTGCCCGTTCGTTCGATAGAGCAGCACGATATCTCCAAGGCCGCGCCCTTCGTCCCGGCGCTTGGCCTGGATGATCCGGGCGATTCCACGGGCCTCTTCCTCGTCGCTGAGAAAGACCAGATGGTGTACCAGAGCGCCCTCGCCCAGTTCACTCCAGAGCACCTTCTTATGGCGGCTGGGGTTGTGATCGATGAGCGCTGAGGCGGCAGAAAGAATGCCCTGAGTGGAACGATAATTCTGATCCAGGACCACCACCCGGGCGTCGGGATAATCGCGCTCGAAATTAAGGATGTTACGGATGTCAGCCCCACGCCAGCTGTAGATGCTCTGGTCCGGGTCCCCTACTACGCACAGTCCCCGGTGCCTACCCGAGAGGATCCTTACCAGATGGTACTGAGGGCAGTTGGTATCCTGGTATTCATCCACCAGCAGGTAGCGAAATCGCTCCTGGTAGTCCTCGGCCACTTCGGGCGCTATCTCGAACAGGCGCAGCATGTTCAGCAGCAGGTCGTCGAAGTCCATCGCATTGCTCTCTTTAAGAGCACGTTGATAAGCCAGGTAGACTTCGTATATTTCCCTGTTCACACCCGCGTCTCCAAAGCAATCCGCCTTTATATCCACTACTATCTCGTTTCTCACCCTGCTGATCAGAGCCCGTACCATCGCCGGCGGGAAGGTCTTCTCCGGCAGATCCAGCTCCGATATCACCTTCCGCAACATGGTCAGCTGATCGCTCTCGTCGTATATCGAGAAGTTCGAACGGTAGCCCAGGTGTTCTCCATGTCGGCGCAGAAGCTTGGCGCAGAAAGAGTGGAAGGTGCCGGCACTTACTCCATCGCTCAAAGGACCCACCAGTTGCCTGACCCGCCCGATCATCTCGCTGGCTGCCTTGTTGGTGAAGGTGACCGCCATAAGGTTGTAGGGACTCAGCCCCACCTCTTCCAGCAGGTAGGCAATCTTGGCGGTCAGGACCCGCGTCTTGCCGCTGCCGGCACCAGCCACCACGAGCAGCGGTGAATCTATATACTCAACTGCTTCACGCTGACTCGCATTCAGGCTGATGTCCATAAGGAATCCTCGCACGCAGTCCATCAACGAAAAACCGGGCGGCGGCAACCAGCGGGGACCGTTCGCCCGGATACTTACGTGAGCTGCCGATCAGGCGGGGAGTCCCGGCGGGCGGCAGCGAATTGCTGAAGAGTTACTAATGAGTGGAGTCGCTACCGCTCCGAACCGGCCGAGTCCACGAAAACCGAACGCCCAATCAACTCAACCTTTTCCCCCGCAGCAATATCAGAAGTACTTATAGTAAGCAGCATCACGGTGGCTGTCTTTTCCTGGACGGCAATCACCACGGCCCGACCCAGCTCCTCTTCGTAGAACCGGAGCCGGCCGCGCTCGGTCTGCGGACGCCGGATAACGTATAGATCCCCCACCCGAACACCCTCTTCGCTGCCACCGTCGATGAAGAGCATGTCGTAAGGATGCAGGTTGCCTTCGGGTTTGGCCCGGGCAACTACATACCCCGAGCGCCCTCCCTGCACGCCAACGAATTCCTTCCACGGCCTGCTGTCAACTTCAGGAGCAGGGATGACCCGGTCCTTCCTCTTTACGGCGTCGAAGACGGCCGCCATCACGCCCTGGCTCGTTCGCCCCTCCACATCCACAATGCGTAGGATACCCTTTACATTGATCTTACGGCCTAACCGGTGTCCCCACTCCGGGTGCCTCACCCTCGGCCCCTGTTCGACAACCACATAGAAGTCACCAACTTCGGCGTCCCGATCGCCCACATCCAGAAAAACCTGGTTGTACACCGACATATTCATTTCGTCGCTTTCGCCGCCGATGATCTGTCCGCGAGGCCACTGCCTTGGATCTCCGATGTAGCCGGCAGCCAGAATAGCGCTCACCGACGCCAGGGGATGGTAGCGTTCCTCGGGTGTAATGAGCCCTAGGTCCAGGCCTCCACTTTCAACCTCTTCCTGCTGCTCCGTGGCGGTCACCTGTTGCTCCGTGACGGTCACCTGTTGCTCAGTGACAGCCTCACGGACAGGAGCCACCACAGGACGTTCTTCTTCAGGGATAGCCAGCTCCACCTCCCGTGCTGCCTCGCTCACGCCCAGCCTGCTCTCCGGCCATACCTCCTCGAATGAAAGTATTACCGGGATGCCACCGCCGATCGGGAACCATATACGCTGACCGGGATAGATCCAGTGAGGATCGGCGATGATCTGGTTGTTTGCCTCATATACTGAGGGCCACAGCCAGGGGCTCTGCAGATAGAGGGCTGACAGATCCCACAGTGTGTCCCCTTTGCGGACAACGTGTGTAGTCCCACCCGTGGTGTCGATCTGGCCTGCGGCAGGCTGGATCTGTGCCTGGATCGTACCGGGAGAGAGGGCGAGGAACAGGATCGCCCAACAGAAGGCGGCATAGCTGCGCACTCGAGCTGGGCCGGCTGACGCCCGATACTCTTGAGTTGAAGACTGCATCAATTTGATCACCTCGTCTCACCCCCACTGGAGGGCGGCTGCAAGGAACTGTGAGAACCGACCAGAGATAAAGAGGTTCAACAACGTCCAGAACGATATAGAATAAACTAAATATAACCCCTTATGCAATGCACCTTACACATTTGATACTCCACACGCCTTTTTTAGTTCCTCCACATCTACCGAGTCGAAGGTTTCCAGTGCCGACACGAACTCCGCGCATACCCGGGCCAGCACTTCTTCCGTACGGCCCTCGAACCGCAGCACGATAACCGGCTGAGTGTTGCTGGCGCGCACTAAACCCCACCCGCCTTGGAAAATCACTCGCGCCCCGTCGATGTCCACCACCTCGACATCCTTCCTATCCTTGAACCGGCGTGTGGCTTCGGCCACCACGTCGAATTTATCCTCATCGGGACAGCCCACTCGCAGCTCAGGAGTGGAATAGTAGTAGGGAATGTCGTTAACCACCTCTGCCAGCGATACCCCCCAGCGGTCGAGGATGCTCAGCAACCGGGCAGCGGCATAGAGAGCGTCGTCGAAACCGAACCACCCCTCCCGGAAGAACATATGACCGCTCATTTCGCCGGCACTTGGGACACCTGAGCGTTTCATCTCCGCTTTGATCAGGGAGTGGCCGGTCTTCCACATATGTGGAATCCCGCCGTGCGCCTCGATATCCTCGACCAGAGCCTGGCTACACTTCACATCAAAAAGGATCTTCTGCTGACCAAGCCGTTCCAGTACATCTCTGGCATAGATAGCCAGCAACTGGTCGCCGTAGATCAAACGGCCGCCGTCGTCCACCACACCAATGCGATCACCGTCTCCGTCGAAGCCGATACCCAGGTCCGCCGCCCCGGCGATTACCGCTCTCTGCAGGTCCTCCATGAACCGGGGTACGGTAGGGTCGGGGAGATGGTTGGGGAAGGTTCCGTCCGGTTCGCAGTAGAGCCCCTCGACACGGCAACCCAATTCCCTGAATATCCGCAGCGCTGCCGGGCCGGCGATCCCGGTTCCAGCATCTACAACGATGCTCGGAGGAGACGAGAGCGACACCCGACTGGTGACGGCTTCAATGTACTCGTCGAGGATCGGGGTCGGACAGACCTCTCCCTCTCCCACCTCGAAATCCTGCTCTTCAATGAGTGACCTAAGCTCCTGGATTTGCTCGCCGTATGCGGCGGCACCCTGAATGGTCATCTTGAACCCATTATACTCCGCCGGGTTGTGCGACCCCGTCACCTGGAGGCTGCCGTCGGCGCCGGTGCTAACCTCGGCGAAGTAGACTCCTGGCGTGGGCATCGATCCCACATCCAGCACTTCCATTCCGCAGGCGACCAAACCTTCTCCCACGCGGGCGTGCAAGCGCAAGCTGGACAGCCTGATGTCATGGCCCATCGCCACACGCCTTCCCCCGCCGCGCCGCAACACGGTCCCGAAGGCCCTGCCAATGTCGAAAGCGACGTCGTCGGTGAGGTCTTCGGATGCTACCCCGCGTATATCGTATTCACGAAAGATGAGAGGATTCATGTATTATTTGTCACACGCACTTCAAGACCACCAACGTCAGATCATCAAACTGCGCCTGATCACCGGCATACGACAGTACTTCGCGGTAGACTTCATCGCGGATTTCCCGGGGCGCCAGATAGGAACGCTCTCGAAGAGCGCTGTATAGGCGCTCCTCCCCAAACTCCTCCTCCGCTGCATTCTGGATTTCGGTAATGCCATCCGTGTAGATAGCCAGCACATCCCCAGACTCCATGTGGACGCTGCCCTCCTCGTAGTCGGTATGCTCGAGCACCCCCACTAACAGTCCCCCCTTCTCGAGCAGAAGCTGTTCGCCAGAAGCACGCGTCAGAATCGGGAAGTTATGGCCCGCATTCACATAAGTAAGCCTGAGGGAGGTAATATCCAGCTCGGCAACAAAGAGGGTGACGAACTTCTCCGCCGCGGTTGTGCGGCACATGACAGCGTTCACCTTCTCCATGGTAGCAGTCAGGTTGGGCTGTACTTCGTATACCGCCCGCAGTGTCGCCTGGAGGCTGGCCATCAACAGAGCGGCAGGAGTACCCTTGCCGGACACATCTCCCACCACCATCAGTAGTTTCTCCGGGGATTCATTCTCTCCCGGGGGAGTGACTATAAAGTCGAAGTAGTCTCCCCCGATCTCCCGGCTGGGCAGGTTGATAGCAGAAACTTCGAAGTTAGAACCACTGGGGAAACTGTCGGGCAGCAGCGCCTGCTGGATTTCCCGGGCAACCGCCAGTTCCTCCCGAAGACGCTCCTGCTCCAGACGCTCTTCATGCAGCCAGGCATTCTCCACAGCCACCGCCACCTGGCTGGCCAGAATGGAGAGAAGGGTTAGCTCCTCGGTGTTAAAGGCGGTATCTGCCAGCTTTGAGCCGAGCGTGAAGATTCCCAATAGCCTGTTCCGCTGTATGATCGGAACTACGATGTGAGGGTTGAGTCCCTGCAGGGGAGGGCGCTCACTTCGCTCCTCCTCCGGTATCTCTGCCACAAGCCGATCGAAACGGATCGGTCCGGAGGCCCGGGTCAGCACCTCCTCCACTGGATCGCCAGCACGGAAGATTGCCCGGCCGGGTCCGGTAGCCGCCCGTCGACGTGCCTCTATCAAACCTCCCTCGGTGAATGTATCTACCGACTCATCATCGGCCTCCAATTCCTTGGGTGCTTTCAGTTCCCACCTCTCCTGCTTGAGTGGGGGCGGCCCCCTGCGGATGAACCGGTAGGCGCCGGTCTTCCGATCCAGCAGTACGACGGCGACCTCCTCCACCAGGAAGGCGCGCTCTAGCGTCTGGTACATCGCCCGCATAAGTGAATCCATATCGAGTATGCCGATGATATTCCTCACGCTCTGCTGCAGCACATTCCGGTAATCCGTCTCGTCACGGATGAAGAACCGGTCCACGATCGACTCCAGCCTGCCCTGCAGCGGCTGGAAGGAGAGCATAGCGATGGTCACGAAGATGATATTCACTACGGCAGTGCTTGTCTCCGGACCCATCTGTGCCCGATATAGATCGATGAACCAGGTGAAAAGGAGGAAATAAACACCCACCACTACACCGGTGGCGGCGGAGTAGATCAGACCCCGCTTGGCCAGAACCTGAACATCAAGGAACTGGTGACGGATGATGACCCAGGCGATGGCTCCACAACCGATCATCAGAGCCAGGGAGAGCAGAATAGCCGATACCCAGTCGGGCAGGTCGAGTGAGGGCAGCAGGATCGACACTACATTGACCAGAATATAGATCCCAACGCTGAAACCGATTCCGACCTGGAGAATGGAAACCTGGAGTTGGAGACGGCGGTTAGTGAGGCTCTTGCCCGAATGCCGCAGAAAGTAGATGGCGAGGATGACATACAGAACATTTACCGCTGCCCATAACTGAACGTGCGCCTGGTAGATCAGCCGAAAAAGTGTGGCGAAGAGGAATGCCGCAAACTCGATCACCTTCAGGAAGGAACCCACCAGTCCGCCGCGTCCGCTCGGACGGATCAAGTCGAGCAGGTCCGGAGCCACCAGGAAGAGCAGTACGAGCAGCAGGTGGAAGAGGTAAGGCAGGTAGACCAGCCAGAGGAGTCGGGGATGTCGCCTCAGGACATCCGCCTCGCGAGGAAAGATCAGGCTGAAGAGTATGAGCGTGGGGAAGAAGAATTCCCAGAGGACGGAAAGCTGCCGAACGTTCTGCAACGGCAGCACAGTCTCTGCAGCGGCCTCCAGAGCTTCGGCCGGAACAGCCTCGCTCAGGGATACTCCGGCCGCACCCATGAGGGAACCCAATCCCCCGAAGAAGAGCATGGCCCCTGTTACCCTGTTCAGACGGCGCCCTGGGTTCTCCCGGAAAATCACAACCCCCAGCAGCATGAGCAACAGACCACCCGCCAGGAAGATCCCGACCTGCAGCCCTACCACCGACATTGTTACCTCTTTTTGACCATAACCACCTCTGTACCGGTGGTCGAAGGGAGTACATCTACATCGTCCATCAGTGATTTAACGATTAGAAGTCCCCTGCCGTTAGGCTTGATCAGATTCTCCGGTGTAAGTGGGTCGGCAACAGCGTCTAAGTCAAATCCCTCGCCCTCGTCACATACGGTGATACGAATCGTATTATCGGAGCATTCGATCCGCAGGGTAACATATTTATCAGCCATCATTTGGTTGCCGTGCTGAACGGCGTTATTAATCGCTTCGGTCACCGCGATACAGATGTCCATCCGCTCATGCTCAGCCAACCGCATTTTCTTGGTGATTTTGTCGGTGAGCCGTTCAGCCCTGACAACCGCATCTATGCGGCTGCGGTATCGTTTCTCGACAACTGTTTTCAAGATTGATAGCTTGCGATGGCGTCTTCTGTGTTGCTGTAGATATCAAAAACCCGGTCGAGTTTTGTGATGCGGAGGACCTCCTCAATCTTATCGGTGACACGTGCCAGCCGAAGATCCCCACCACTCTTACGCAGGGCCGAGAGCCCACCGATCAGAATCCCCAGACCGGATGAATTCATCCAGGCCACCCCCTGGAGGTCGACAACCACGCTCAGAGTACCATTGTCGATCAGCTCGTGTAGTTTCTCATGGAGAGATGTGGCATCCGGCCCCCCCATGATCTTTCCCTGCAGGTGCAGGACGGCAACGTCACCACTAACGTCGTGCTTGATCTGCATACGTTCATCTCTCCTGTATCAACCTTAAATCCTCCGGCACGACGCTCGGAGTCTCAGGTTGTAGCGGGTGATTTCCAGAACTATTACATCCTTACAATATGTCGCAAAGATGGCAATTTCGTCCAGTGCCCATCGCCTTTCCCATCCACTGAGCCGCTTGCTCCAGTTCCTCCACATTCCGCTAGTGTCCTGAGTCACAATTCCGTCGTAATTCATCCTCCGCTGCATCCGCACCGGCGGCGTTGCGCCTCCA
>JAUVWC010000199.1 GCA_030604325.1 Candidatus Zixiibacteriota bacterium
AGCTCGTCCATTTCGAAAGGCTTGGTCAGGTAGTCGTAGGCACCCTCTTTCATCGCCTCGACGGCCGTCTGGGCCGAGGCGTAGGCAGTCATCAACACGATCTCGGTCTGCGGGAAACGCTGGCGCGCCTGCTGAAGCAGTTCAAGCCCGTCCATGCCCGGCATGCGCAGATCGGTGATAACCAGATCGAAAGCATTTTTCTCCATCAGTTCCAGAGCTGCCGGGCCGTCGCCGGAGGTGGCTACCGTGTGGTCGTGGTCTTCCAGTTCACGTTTGATGAGATCAGCCATGCGGGCCTCGTCGTCCACCACCAGAATACGCGCCATATTTGATAAGACTCCTTTCGATCAAGGATTGGAGGCGAGGGCGCTGACACCCGTCTCATTCCCTCTCCATCCCGGTCATCATTACTCCAACGTCACACCCCCTCGGAGCGTTTTGATCTCCTGCGGCGCGGATCCCAGGCAATTAACCTAGGTCTGTACCATATGGGACACAAGTGTGTTCAGATCTGGTACCACGCAGTGAGGTAGTGCATGGGCCGGCGGAGTGGCACCTGAACCCTTCCTTCCCCTCCTGCGATCTACCCATACCGTCGTCAGGCCGCACTGGCGTGCGGGGGCGATATCGTGGAAGAGGCTCTGCGCCACATGCAGGACGGCCTGCTTGTCAACGCCGATGGTCTCCAGCGCATACTCAAACACCAGGAGATCAGGTTTATATGCTCTCACCCGCTGGGCGGTCACGACCCAGTCGAAGCCGATGTTCAACTGACGGGAAGTTCCGGCGAAGAGGTCATCATCCACATTAGAGACAACGGCCAGGCGGTAGGCCTGCTTCAGAGCCCTCAGCGCTCCTGCGACATCAGGAAACGGCGGCCAGTTCGGCAACGAAGCCCACAGGGCTCTCCTTTCCGTTGAAGTCGGCTCCCATCCGAGGCTGGTTCCGATTTCCTCCACTGCCTCCTCCAGCACCGCCCTGTAGTTCCGGAATGGCTCACGCCTCTCAACCTCCACCTCGATCCCCGCATACAGTTCCAGGACCGCCTCCTTTTCCAGCGGGGTCCCGTGGGCGATCAGTATGGGCCGGAGCGCGTCGTAGATCCCCGCTTCCCAGTCGATCAATGTGCCGTAACAATCAAAGGTGAGAACTTCGAACCGCGCGGGATCGATGGAGAGGATGGACCCCGTCATGCTCCTTCCTTCAGCAGCGAGCGCACCTGCTCCAGTACCGTCGTGAGCGCCGCATCCAGTGCCTCCCCCTGCGGACCCCCACCCGAGGCATGGTGCGGGGCGCCCCCACCGCCACCGCCCAGGATGGCGGCCGCTGAGCTCAGAAGCGTTCCCATATCGAGATCTAGTCCCTCGCCCCGGGCGAAGATGAGGCGGCCGGCACCGGCCACCTCCGCCCCCAGCAGAGCAACCACATCGGAATGCTCCGTCAGGGCCGAAGCGATCGCCGGCAGCGTCTCGGGCGGAAGATCATCCACGCGGGCCAGCACCACGCGGCCGGGGCCGATCGACTCGGCGGTCTCGAGCAGCGCTTCCGTCCGCAGCGGAACAAGGGCCCTGCGCAGCTCGGTGACCTCACTCTTCAGATCCTTGTTCTGTTCCTGGAAGTCCTCGAAACGTTCGCGGAAATCGTCGGGACTGGTGGTAAGCATGTGGGATAGTTCGGTCACCAACCGGTCGAGGCGCCCCAGCCTGCGCCTGAGCCTCGTTCCGCAGAGAAACGAGATCCTGAACAGTCCGTGGGCCTTGCTGCTGCCGCCGGCAAGGATGTGTATGCCGCCGATGCGGGAGGTCGAGGGAACGTGTGTGCCGCCGCACGGTACGGAGTCGACCCCCTCGATCTCTACCAGGCGGACCTCGTCCACACCGGGGGGCGGTCTTCTCGCCGCCTTGACGGCCGGATCCTCCCGGTCCACGACACGGGAGGTGACAGGCAGGTCGGCATCCACCAGGACGTTGGCGCGGGCCTGGGCCAGCGAGAGATCTTGAGGACCTAGCTCCCGCGAGAGGTCGATGGTGGATTCCTCCGCGCCCATATGGAATCCACGGGTTGCGGCATCGAAATCATCCAGGAGGACTCCGCTGAGCAGGTGCTGGCCGGTATGTTGCTGCATGATGTCCCACCGTCGCTCCCAGTCGATGCTCCCCTCGACCTCCTCACTCACTTCCAGAGGGCAGTCGGCGTAGTGGACAATGACCCCCTCTTCCTCCTGCACGTCAAACACTTCGGCCTCGCCCAGGCGCCCCTCGTCCGCGGGCTGGCCACCCCCCTCCGGATAGAAGGCGGTCCGGTCGATGACGATCACCCAGCTCTTCTCCTCGAGTTCACGTACTTCGAGGACCTTGGCGGTGAAAGTCGCCAGGGAGGGATCCTCCCGGTAGAGTCTGACAGTTCCGGAATCTGTGCCCGCCACGCTTCTCCTTACCAGAACAGCAGGTAGGTCGCCTTCAACATGAGGGTCCTGTTGGTAAAGACGGGATCGAACCCTATCCTCGTATCGTAGTTCTCGTTATAGACCAGGTATATCTCCGTGCCGTCGCGGATGATCCAGTGGAGCAGGTAGTTGGAGATGATGGCGTTCCGGCTATCATTGTACTGCACATATCCCTTTACGAACAGGTTCGGCGTGAAGGCGTACTGTCCCCGGAAGCTGACGGTACTGGTGGTGAAACTCCTGACGAGGACTGAGCCGGACGACAGGTCGTCCACCTGCGTCGTATCTGAAGTTCCGATCTTCCAGAGCCTGTTGCGATTCAGGCCGATATTCAGACTCAGGTGAGGATCGGGCTGCCAGGTAACGTTAATATTCCCACTAATCCGGTGACCGTTATAATAGGTTCCTGCCGATCCGCCTCCTCTAAACCGGAGCGGCTTCCGGCCGTCGGTGGAGCCGTGGAGGTTCACACCTGTCCACTCATAGGGACCGGCCGGGATTACCACCACATCGTCACTGTCGGGATCCTCGTGGATGCTGAAATCATCCTCAAGCAGGTCCCACTGCCTGCTCAGGGTGATGTTGTACATGGCGGTGTTCTCCATCGAGAACCACGTACGCAGTGAAAGTTCCCGGGTGAGCAGCCGGTTCTCCAGGTCGGTGAGGTAGGAGCCCTCGGCGGTGAGACTGATCTGTCGGATGCCAAGCGCCTCAGGCCTGGGGCTCCACTCCAGCTCACCGGAAGTCTCCCTGATCCCGATGCGGCGCACAAAGCCCATCTCGTTGGCCAGAAAGCCGTCTCCCACCTGCCGGTGAGAGATATTGAAATCGTAGAGGTCGGTATCGTAATCGAATCTTCCCGAGTAGGCGAGTGCGTCCCCGGTGATCGCCGGATCGAAGATTCTTGCCATCTCACCGGTTATCTTCGTGACCTCATTCAGAGCCAGATTGGCGTCGAACCGCAGCGACCGGTTGTAAGCTCCCGACCGTGGGTCCTTGCTCATCGCCAGCATACCGACCGAAGAGCGCTCGAACACGTTGCGGCGCAGGGTGAGCACCGACCAGAAGGTTGTCGATACGGAATCGTCGTCCGCCAGCATCTTCTTGTCGGTAACCACGTTGAGGGCGCCCAGCGTCCACGGTCCCATCCGGCCGGTGAGCTTGCCACCGCCAAGGATGGGTACTTCCTCGCCGGCAGAAAGCCCGATGCGACGGCTGTAGAAGAGTTGGAGGTCCGGGCCACCGCCGAATCCGCCACCTCCCCCACCCCCCCCCCAGCCCCCCAACAAACCCCCGACCCCCCCACCCCCCCC
>JAUVWC010000229.1 GCA_030604325.1 Candidatus Zixiibacteriota bacterium
CCATCTTCATGCCGTTCATCCGCAGATCTGCACTCTTCCCGTCGGCCTTGCTGGTGGCTGTCATCATCCCGGTAGAGGCGTTCGCACAACCGCGCCCCATCACGCCGAACGACCTGTGGGCATTGGGCCGTGTCAGCGGGGCGGCCATCAGCACGGATGGAATGCGCGTGGCCTATACCGTCACCCGGCACGACGTCGAGGCCAACCGTGGCAACAGAGATATCTGGGCAGTGCCCCTCGCCGGTGGGGAAGCGGTCCAGATGACCAGCTCGCCGGGCGCCGACGCCTCGCCCGCATGGTCTCCGGATGGGAAGTGGCTGGCCTTCGTGAGTACGAGGGGAGGCAGCGGTCCGCAGATCTATCTGCTTCCCGCCGACGGGGGAGAGGCGAGACTGCTCACCAGCCAGAAGGGAGGTGCCTCCGGACCGGTCTGGTCGCGGGACGGCACGAAGATTCTGTTCACGAGCGAGGTCTGGCCTGAGGGCGATGAAGAGGCGGTCCGGCTCAGAGAGCTGGCCGAGGGCCCGACCGGAGCCAGGATCTACGATGAGCTGATGTACCGTCATTGGGATACATGGGAGGACGGAATGCGCAGCCACGTGTTCATGGTGGATGTGAAGACGGGGGAGACGAAGGATCTGACACCGGGGCCGTATGATACTCCACCCATCTCGCTGGGTGGATTCCAGGACTTCGACCTCATTGCCGACGGGACCGAACTGGCGTTCGTGCGCAACACCGACGTGCCCACCGCCGTGGGTACGGGCAACGACATCTGGCTGGTTCCCGCTTCAGGTGGCGAGCCGGGCCTGTTCACCGACAGCGACGCCAACGACACATCACCGCAGTACAGCCCGGACGGCCGCTACATCGCCTACCTCGCCATGAAGCGGCCGGGATTCGAATCGGACCGCAGCCGGCTGGTGGTCCATGACCGGCAGAGCGGGGAGCGCCGGGGGCTCACCGAGGACCTCGACCGCTCCGTCGGCTCCTTCGTATGGTCGCCCGATTCCACGACGCTCTACTTCCTCTGTCAGGATCGTATCTACCGCAGCCTCTACAGAGTCTCCGCCCGGGGCGGGGAGATCGCGCAGCTGACCCGCGGCACGTATAACAGCAGTGTCGCCATCTCACCCGACGGCAGGACGTTGGTGGTGGCCAGACAGTCGAACGCGATGCCGACCGAGCTGTTCGCTCTCGACACTGAGGGGAGGACACTGCGCCAGCTCACCCACACCAGCGACGAACTGCTGGCCGAACTCGACTTGAGCGCTGCGGAAACGTTCACCTTCAAGGGGGCCGGTGGTACCGAGAACGAGGGATTCATCGTCAGGCCCCCGGCGTTCGATCCCGGCAGGAAATATCCTCTGGTCTACCTGGTGCACGGCGGGCCCCAGGGGGCGTGGAGCGATGTGTTCCACTACCGCTGGAACGCCAATATGTTCGCCGCACCTGGCTATGTTGTAGTGGCTGTAAATCCCCGTGGCAGCACTGGTTACGGGCAACAGTTCACAGATGAGATTAGCGAAGATTGGGGCGGCAAGGTATTCGAGGATCTGATGAAGGGGCTCGACTACGTGCTGGAAAAGTATCCCTTCATCGACTCCTCGCGCATGGCCGCCGCCGGGGCTTCATACGGCGGCTACATGATGAACTGGTTCGAGGGGCACACCACCCGCTTCAAGACGCTGGTCAATCACGACGGGGTGGCCAATACAGTGAGCATGTACTTCTCCACCGAGGAGCTGTGGTTCCCGGAGTGGGAGTTCGGCGGAACCCCCTGGTCCAATCCGCGGCTCTACCGGAGATGGAACCCGATGGAGTACGTGGAGGATTTCAAGACTCCGATGCTGATCATCCACGGGGCCGAAGACTACCGCGTGCCGCTGGAGCAGGGGCTGGAGATGTTCACCGCCCTGCGCCGCAACGGAGTCCGGGCGCGGCTGCTCTACTTTCCCGACGAGGGCCACTGGGTACTGCAGCCACAGAACGCCATGGTCTGGTGGAAGACGATCTACGAGTGGTTGGCGGAGTACCTTAAGTAGCGGAGTACCTTAAGTAAAGGTAAACCTTCCATTAACATAGGCTGCGGGGCGGGATTCACTTCCTGAGCCGATAGTTGTCTGATGTTTGATAGGAGTGCCACAGATATTAGATTGAATTCGTGATATCGATTGACCTGCCGACTGATTATCAATCATTTTCTGACGCCCACTCTGATGTCCAATTTCCTGTTGGCATCGATCTCGAAGGAATCTGACAGGAGTACAAGCGCGATGCCTGTGACGACAGAGGGAAAAGCAAAAACTATAGTCGGCCCGACCGTTGTTATCGATCCGGAGATGTGCAAGGGATGTAATCTGTGTACCTACGTTTGCGCTCCAGAGGTATTGATCGTCTCCGAATCGCTTAATCACCTGGGATTTCATCCTGCTGAATATGTTGGAGAAGGGTGTACCGGATGCGGGGTATGTTTCTACACCTGTCCCGAACCTGGGGCGATAATCGTCTACAAACCGCCGCGTAAATCGAAGAAGTGAGCAGGGGAGGAGAGCAATGCCAGTAAGACTGGTCAAAGGCAATGATGCGATCCTGTTGGGCGCAGTTCTGGCCGGTTGTCGGACGTTCTTCGGGTACCCCATTACACCTTCCAGTGAAATTGCCGAGGCTGCGGCCTCTCTGATGCCTTCAGTTGGTGGAGTCTTCCTGCAGTCTGAGAGCGAGATAGGCGCGATTAATATGGTATACGGGGCCTCAGGAGCTGGAATACGGTGCATGACCGCGAGCTCCAGTCCCGGGATCAGCCTCAAGCAGGAGGGGATCTCCTACCTGGTCGGTGCGGAGGTACCTGCGGTGATCGTGGACATTATGCGCGGGGGTCCCGGTCTGGGGAACATCGCACCCGCCCAGGGTGATTATTTCCAGATGGTGAAGGGGGGCGGTCACGGCGACTACCATGTGATCTGCCTGGCTCCCAACAGCCCGCAGGAAATGTGCGACCTCACCATGCTTGCCTTCGACCTGGCCGACAAGTACCGCAACCCGGTGGCGGTGATGGCCGACGGGTTCACCGGACAGATGATGGAGGCGGTCGAGTTCCCCGATCCAGTCGAGGATCTGCCAGAGAAACCATGGTCGGTCCAGGGCAATGCTGAGACCGCCGGTAACCTCATCAACTCGATCTATCTGGATCCGGATGAATTCGAGGAGATCGTCCGCGGCCTCTTCAAGAAATATGAGCAGGCCGAGCGGGAGGAGGTTCGGTCCGAGGAGGTCTATACCGACGACGCCGATCTCGTAGTGGTCGGCTACGGTTTTGTTTCCC
>JAUVWC010000204.1 GCA_030604325.1 Candidatus Zixiibacteriota bacterium
CCATCTGCGGTATGAGCCTGGTTCCCAGGAAGCGCGAACCGGCTGCCGGATCGGGCATGACCGCAGCCGAGATGGGCATGACCGAAGAGGAACATATGGAGATGAGCGAGTCGGAGGTCGCCGGCCTCGTCGACGTCACCATCTCTCCCACACAGCGCATCCTGGCGAACGTGGCTACCTCCACGGCCGAGATCCGCAGGCTGGAGAAAGAGATAGCGACGGTCGGCCGGTTCGATGTGGACGAGCAGCGCCTGGCCCACGTTGCCGCCTGGATCGGCGGCCGTGTTGAGCAGCTGCACGTGGACTTCACCGGCGATGTGGTTCGCGAAGGCCAGCCGCTGCTCGAGATCTACAGCCCGGCGTTGATCCAGACGCAGGAGGAGTACCTGAGCACACTCCCCGACCCCGACGGGCAGCAGACCTGGAGTGAAGGCTACCGGAAAGCCCAGGAACGCCTGCGCGCCGGCGCCAGGGAGCGTCTGCTGCTGTGGGGCATCACCGAAGCCCAGATCGCAGAGCTGGAACGAACCCGGCAAACACGGACCACGACGACCATCTATTCGCCGGCGACCGGAACGGTGCTCACGAAGATGGTGCAGGAAGGCCAGTACGTGATGCAGGGCCAGACGCTCTACGACATCGCAGACCTCTCCAGCCTCTGGATGTATGCGGACGTCTACGAGTACGAACTCCCCTTCCTCAAAATGGGGCAGGAGATCGTCGTCCACACCGACGCCCACCCGGGCAGGACGTTCAAGGGACGGGTCACCTTCATCGACCCGGTCGTGAATCCCAGGACCAGAAGTGTGGCGATCCGTGCCCAGTTCCCGAACTCCGACGGATCGCTGCGGCCCCAGATGTTCGGCAGGGCCGTCATCCAGGCACCGGTGAGTACAACGCTCGTGGTGCCGGTCTCCGCGGTGGTGAACACCGGATACCGCCAGGTTGTCTGGGAGGAGATTGAGCCGAACCGGTTCAGCCCGCGCAGCGTGGTACTCGGCCTGCGGATCGGTGACTGGTACCAGATCCTGGAAGGCCTGGACGAAGGCGCGCAGGTGGCGTCCTCGGGCGGTTTCCTGCTCGATTCCGAAAGCCAGTTGAAGGCGATGGCCGGCGGCGCCATGGCGGGAATGCAGCACGAACATGACGGCGGCGGGAACTAGTACACCGTTCCGTAATTACGGAGCGGTGCACTAGACAAGCCGGAAGCGGAAACAGGATGCGGAAACAGGAAGCGGAAGCCGGAGGCGTAAACCGGATGCGGAAACCGGCAGAAAAATCTAACAACCAGGAAGAGATCCGATAATGGTAGAGAAACTTATTGAGGCCAGCATACGCAACCGGCCGATCGTTCTGATGGTGTTCCTGCTTGGTATCGGGTGGGGTTTCTGGGCTTTGCAGAACACCCCGCTCGACGCCATCCCCGACCTGAGTGACAACCAGGTGATCGTGGCTACCGACTGGATGGGACGGGGTCCTCAGGTCATCGAGGACCAGATCACCTACCCGCTCTCCACCGCACTGCAGGGCCTGCCCAGGGTCAAGACGATCCGCGCGACCAGCATGTTCGGCACAAGTATCATCTACGTGATCTTCGAAGATGCCGTGGACATCTACTGGGCCCGCAGCCGAGTGCTGGAGAAACTCAACTACGCCCAGTCCCTCATGCCCGAGGGTGTGACCTCGACCCTGGGTCCGGACGGTACGGGAGTCGGTCATGTCTTCTGGTATACGCTGGAAAGCGACAGACACGACCTCGGGGCGCTGCGCGCGATCCAGGACTGGTACATACGGTACCAGTTGACCGCTGTCGACGGCGTCAGCGAGGTCGCCTCAATCGGCGGATTCGTGCGGCAGTATCAGATCGATGTTGATCCCACCAAGCTGCTCTCATACAACATCCCACTCCGCCACGTGGTCATGTCCGTACGCAAAAGCAACAACGACGTCGGCGGACGGCTTATCGAGATGACCGATATGGAGTACTTCGTGCGGGGGCTCGGATACATCAAATCGGTCGAGGACGTCGAGAACATCGTCATAGGAGCGACGGCGGACGGAACTCCGATCTATGTACGGAACATCGGTACCGTTCAGCTCGGAGGTGATATCCGCCGGGGGATGCTGGACCAGAACGGAGAGGGTGAAGTGGTCGGCGGGATCGTCGTCATGCGTTACGGCGAGAACGCCAAAGAGGTCATCGATCGGGTCAAGATCAAAATGGCGGAGCTTGAGAAAGGTCTCCCCGAAGGAGTTACGATCACCACTGCCTACGACCGCTCCGACCTGATCAAATCGGCGGTGGATAACCTCCGCCATACCCTCCTGATGGAAGCGATCATCGTCGCGCTCATCGTTCTGATATTCCTTCTCCACTTCCGCAGTGCCTTTGCCATCATCCTCAGCCTTCCCATCGCTGTTCTGATCAGCTTCATCTTCATGAAGTACATAGGTATCACCTCGAACATCATGTCGCTCGGGGGTGTAGCCATCGCTATCGGAGTAATCGTGGATGCCTCAGTCGTGATGGTGGAGAATGCCTACCGACATCTCTCGGAAGGGGGTGAAGAAGCGCGAAAGGACCCGGTCAAAACGATACTGGTTTCGGCCAAACAGGTGGGGAGGCCGATCTTCTTCAGCCTGGTGATCATCATTCTCTCGTTTGTCCCGGTATTCATGCTCACCGGCCAGGAGGGAAGACTCTTCAGGCCGCTGGCTTTTACCAAGACATTCACCATGACCGGGGCGGCGTTCATCGCCATCACCCTCGTACCAGTGCTCATGATAGTCTTTATGAAGGGGCGTATGAGGTCCGAGTCTCAGAACCCTCTGATGCGGATCTTCGTCACTATCTACAGGCGGTTACAGCAGATCGTGCTCAGGTTCCGGTGGAGCACATTGGCGGTCACCCTGCTCATACTTATCGCAACCGTTCCGCTGGCGATGAGCAGGGGCAGGGAGTTCATGCCGTCGCTGGATGAAGGCAGCCTGCTCTACATGCCTGTTACACTGCCCAACGTGACCGTCACCGAGGCGAAACGGCTGCTTCAGGTGACCGATGCCCTGATCCTGTCGGTCCCGGAAGTCGAATACGTCCTCGGCAAAGTAGGCCGGGCCGAGACTGCTACAGATCCAGCGCCTGTTAGCATGATCGAAACGATCATCCTGCTGAAGCCCCGGAAAGAGTGGCGGAAGGGCATGACCAAACCGGCCCTGATAGGCGAGCTGGATTCCATAGTACAGGTTCCGGGGCTCACTAACGGGTGGACACAACCCATCATCAACCGCATCCAGATGCTCGCGACAGGGGTACGTACCGATCTGGGTGTGAAGATCTTCGGCCCCGACCTGAACACGCTGGCCGAGCTGGTCCTTCAGGCAGAAGAGATCCTCCGGGAGGTGCCGGGAGCGGCCGATGTCTACTCGGAGCGGGTGGTCGGAGGTAAGTTCCTCGACATCAGGATAAATCGAAATGCTGCGGCCCGGTACGGCGTGAACGTGGAGGATATTCAGATGGTCATCGAAACGGCCATCGGAGGGATGAACCTGACAACGACCGTGGAGGGGCGTGAGCGGTTCCCGGTGCGGGTGCGCTACCTGGCCGACTACCGCAGCGAC
>JAUVWC010000224.1 GCA_030604325.1 Candidatus Zixiibacteriota bacterium
ATGGGCTTTCCATCGATCAGGCCCGGGCGGAGATGGAGACCATCGTCAATGGTCTGATGGAGGCCTATCCGGATGATAATGATGATATCGGGATCAGGCTGGTGCCGCTGGTCGAGTTCGTGACTGATGACTTCAGAATCCAGTTCCAGATGTTAATGGTGGCAGTGGGGCTGGTCCTGCTGATTGCCTGCGCCAATGTGGCCAACCTTCTTCTGGCCCGGGCCACCGGCCGCAGCCGTGAGATCGCCATCCGGCGTACTCTCGGTGCCGCCAGACCTCGTCTGATTCGACAGTTGTTGACCGAGAGCATATTGCTCGGTCTTGCTGGAGGGATTATCGGCCTCGTGCTGGGTAAGGTTGGGGTCGACCTGACGCTGGCCATCGTTCCGGTCGACATCCCCTTCTGGATAAACTTTACCATCGACTGGAGGGTCATCGTTTTCCTCGTCTTCGTCTCGATTGTGACCGGACTGATATTCGGCATGGCGCCCATATCCCAGGCATCCAGAACCAACCTGACAGATGCTCTGAAGGAGGGTGGGGCGCGCTCGGTGGGCACCTCTCGCCACATCCTGCGTAATATTCTCGTTATCGGTGAGGTCGCCCTGGCGCTGGTATTGCTGGTGGGGGCGGGGCTGCTCATCCAGGGCTTTCTACGGCTCCAAGACGTCGTGCCCGGTTTTGAGGCGGAGAGAGTACTGGCCATGCATATCAGCCTGCCCGATAGCCAGTACCCGGAGGATGAGCAGCGCGAATTCTTCTTCCGGCAGGCACTGGAAAGGCTGGAGGCACTGCCCGGTGTGGTCGGCTCCGGTGCTTCTCTTTCCATCCCCATGGGTGGATCGAGCTGGGGTAACGGTTACTCGGTGGAGGATTTCCCTCCGGACCCCCAGGAACCCCTGCAGATCGGGAATGTCAGAGCGGTGCACGGCGATTATTTTGGCGTCATGCAGATATCGCTGCTGAGCGGACGGGTCTTCACCACGCAGGAGATAAGCCAGGGTGGGGATGTGGTGATCATCAATGAGACCTTCGCCCGCCGGTACTGGCCGGAGGCCAGTCCGCTGGGCAAGAGGATGACCCTGGGAAGAGGGATTTCTGAAGATACGCGGTGGTTCGAGATTGTCGGTATGGTGGGTGATGTGCGCCATTACGGTCTCGGCAACGAGATCCGACCCGGTTTCTACTTCCCGTTCGCCAATTACAGCAACAGCTCCATGTACCTGGTCGTTCGCACCGCCGCCGATCCGGCTGCCATGGCCCGGCCGGTGCGGGAAGCGATCTGGTCGATCGATGACACTCTGCCCGTGCACAATCTCCGTCCCATGGAGGAGATTGTCGCCGAATCGACGTGGGGTGAGCTCATTTTCACCAGGATGCTGAGCGCTTTCGCTCTTATAGCCTTCGTGCTGGCCATGCTGGGTGTCTACGGCGTGATGTCCTACGCCGTTACCGAGCGGACCCGCGAGATCGGGATAAGGATGGCCATCGGTGCCCACCCTGCCAGGGTGATCCGGCTTGTCGTACGGCAGGGGATGATGCTCGTTGTACTGGGGATGGCCATCGGGTTGGCGGGCGCGATCGGTGTCGGTGTGTTGATGGCGACTACCTTCTACGGTGTTTCCGCTTTCGAACCCGCTCCGCTTGCCGGCATGGCGCTCCTGCTGTCGCTGGTCGCGCTGCTGGCCAACTACGTGCCCGCCCGCCGGGCGGCAAAGTGCGATCCGGTCAGCGCGCTGCGTTACGAGTAGAGTTTGCCGGGTCTATTCTGGTCCCCCCTGAAAAACTCCGGACGCATTAACTGTACGCCGCACAAGGAGTCCGTAGTCTGGACCGCGAGCCCGTCTAGGGTCGTCGAAGATTGAACAAAGTCACCCCGATGGCCTGCTGTTGTGAGACGAGGTCGGTAACGAATACCACCAGGAAAATCGGACCTTCATAGGTGGCTGCCAGGCTGGATAGATCGATCTGCATGTCCCGGCTGGCACTGGGCTGCAGCCTGGTATAGTCCTGGTCGGGGGTGATGGTGATGATCCCTTCCTGAGGAGAGTTGGGGATGATGTAGTATGATTCATGCCACACATAGTCGTGGAACTGCGACTCCGCCAGATTGCTGATCTCGTAGTAGAAAAAGAGATCCCGTCCAAACAGCAGGTACCTGGAGGGGGCTGGCAGGATGCGGTTTCCTCCCCGCACGAACTTCCCGCTTCCCTCCGCCGGCTGTATGTCCATGGCGAGCAGTATAGGAGAAACCTGGAGTTCATCGGTCCCGTACGGGACGAGATCCAGACTGAGGAGAACCCCTCCCGCTGTTTCTGTCTCCGGGTCTTCGGCGGAGAGGTAGGCTATGTAGGATCCGGGCACCGTCTTGAAGCGAACGGTATCCAGGAAGAAGCGGTCTTCGATATCCGGCGCTCCTTCGATCAGATAACCCTTCTGCCGGATGGTGGAGTGGACCAGATTCAGCTCGTGATCCAACAGGATCAGATGTGTGCGCAGATTAGTCGTGTAACCACCCTCGACCTGATGAATGCGAACGGCCTCGGTGGGGATGCCGAACGAGGCCTGTACCTCCATTGAATCTCCCTCGGTGGGGAATGCCACTGCATCCATCGTGATGGGAAGCCTGCGCACACCGAGTGGCATGCCGACCTGGTAGATGGGGGGTGGTGCCAGAACGTGTAGATGTTCCAGCATGCGCTGTCGGGAAGGTGTGCCGCGTTCATCTGGACCGCTGCGAAGGGCTCCCGCCAGGATAGTGGACGAGGAGCGACCCATTTTTTCCCGTGTCTTCACCTCCTCCTCCGCAACCTTGATGAAATTATTCAGTGTGTCCTCAATGCGGGCGGTTTGAACCCATCCCATCATCGTATTCCCGATGTCCAGAACCTCGGGCGTGCCCCATGTATAGTAGGCCATGCGCCTACTGGCGTTCAGATGGGTGGGGGGGCCATAAGCCAGGTACAGATCCCCCCTCCAGTCCCAGCCGGTCAAGCGGTCGCGAGAGGGGAATCTCCTTGCCAGCTCACGCAGGAGCTCCTCTGGTTTTTGCCACAGTTCGATATGCGGACCCCTGTTGGGCATCCGTTCCAGGAGTTGAAGGTGGCCGCGCAGGGCGGCGATGGCATCCAGGTCCAGCCGCAATGTGTCGGTGGTGTACTGCCCGGAGGCCGCTCGGCGCAGGACTGTCTCCGGCGATCCCCCGGCGGCAATCAGGGCGGCCAGTCGCCTGATTTCAGCCGGCTTTAAGAGGTAGGAGCTCCTCACGGCCAGCCGGTGGAGAGCGTGGGCGCGCTGGTCGGTTATGCCGGCGAAGCGGTCTTCTGGGATCTGTAGTAGCCGCTCCGCGACTTCGGGAAGCTCATACC
>JAUVWC010000218.1 GCA_030604325.1 Candidatus Zixiibacteriota bacterium
CGGGTAATGCCGACGATCGTCTCCAGTCCCCGGGCCGCCATCTGCTGGACGACGACTCCGTCGATGGCCTCCGCATGCGAAGAAGCCTTGTGCATGATCTCCTGCGCAGCCTTTCCCACCGCCGCTTCTGTCTCCAGATCCAACACGACCCCGCCGATGTCCGTCTTGTGCACGATCTGGGGACTCACGATCTTCAACGCCACCGGGAAGCCGAGTTGCCGCGCGGTTTCGGCCACGTCGGCCCCGAAATCTTCGTCGTCGCCGCTTCCGGTACCGGTGCCGGTGTCACCATATTCGACGAATGCCCAAGGGCACACCGGGATGTCGTAGGCCTCCAGAATCCTCAGGGCATCCGGTTCGCTCAGCTTGAACTCTCCACGTGCCAGCGTAGCATCGATGATCTCCGCCACAGCACTGTCGTCGGTTTCGAAGGAGACCACCTCGCCGATGGGACGCTTTCGTTTCTGGGCATATCTCCACATCTCTCCCAGCGCCCCGGCGGCCGACTCGGGAAAGATGTAACCGGGCACCTTGGCCTCGTGCAGCTGGGCCATGCCGGCAGGAAGACCCTCCCGCCCCATCAACACCGCCAGCATCGGTTTATCCAGGTGCTTGGATTTGACCCTGACGATGGCCTCGGCGACGTCTTTCGTCTGTATACCCAGCGGAGGCACGAAGGCGGCAATGGCCGCATCTACTCCCGGGTCTTCGAACACACACTGCATCGCGAATTCATAAGTCTCGGATGTTGCGCTGGCAATGAGGTCGACAGGGTTGTTGACACTGGCCTCCTCGGGCAACCCCGCGCGGAGTTTCGCCTTCGTCTCCTCCGTAAAAGCTAGGACTTTCAGACCATTTGCCTCGCAGGCATCCGCGATGATAATACCGGGGCCACCGGCGTTGGTTACGATGGCGACGCGGTTTCCCTCAGGCAGGGGCTGGTTGGAGAAAGCCATTGCATAGTCGAACAACTCGTTGACCGACTGTGCCCGTATGGCGCCTGCCTGGGCAATCAACGCATCGGTGGCAAGTTCGGTCTGTGCCAGGGCTCCGGTGTGCGAGGCCGCAGCGCGCTGGCCGGCGCCGGTCCTGCCCGACTTGACAATGAAAATAGGTTTCTCGGGAGTAAGGGCCCGGCCCAGCTCAACGAATCGTGCCGGATCCCCGAAACTCTCGATGTACATCAACACCAGCCTCGTATGCGGATCTTCACGCCAGTACTCCAGCAGGTCGTTTCCCGAGACATCCGCTTTGTTACCGGATGAGACAAACATCGACATCCCGATCCCGAGGCTGGCGGCATAGTCGAGGATGCTTACACCCATCGCACCCGACTGGCTGATGAAACCGACCGGGCCCAACGGCGGCATAACTGGCGCAAAGGTGGCATTCAACCGGACCTCCGGATCGGTGTTGGTGACCCCGAGGCAGTTCGGACCGACCATCCGCAAGCCGGTGTCCTTCAGAACGCTCATGAGTTCTTCTTCGCGCTCCGCACCCCTGCCGCCGATCTCCCGGAACCCCGCCGAGATGACCACTAATCCCTTCACGCCCGCCTCCACGCATTGCCCGACCACATCGACCACCAGTTCCGCCGGCACGGCAACGACGGCGAGATCCACCGACTCCGGAACCGCACCAATCGTGGGATAGGCCTTGATAGAATGCACCGATGAGGCGTACGGATTGATGGGGTAGACCGGTCCGTTGAATCCGTGGGTCAGCAGGTTATCGACAATCTGCCATCCAATGCTGTCAGGACGCCGGGAAGCGCCGATAACCGCTACTGATCTTGGTCGGAGGATGCAGTCTAAATTCGCCATGTGCGTGCTTCGTCTTTCCACTGCTGCAGATCAGAGAGAATGTTCTCCCGCTCGGCTTCCTCCAGTATGGCCACCTCGAGACCATTGCGGGTCCAGCGTATCAGGTCGTCGACCATTGCCCCCCGCTCCACCCTCAGGCGGCACATTTCGTCCGTTAGAGTGGATCCTACGAAGAGCGAGTCATCCGAGTTGACGGTCACCGTAACCCCCCGGGATTCCAGTTCCAGGATCGGGTGGTCCGCGTAGGAGGGAACATTCCTCAGTCTCTCATTGGAAGTGGGACACATCTCCACGACCGTTCCCCGCTCGCGGAGAAGGTCGACAACGGCCGGATCCTCGACGGCCGTGACGCCGTGTCCGATCTGCGTAGCACCCACCACCTCCACCGCCGCGCGTATCGATTCCGGTCCCACCGTTTCACCGGCGTGGATCTTCAGCTTCTTCCCGGCATCCAGCACAGGTGCCAGGGCCTCCGTGAACATCGCTGAAGACCAGCCGGGCTCATTACCATGGAGATCGAAGCCGGCAACTATCGACTCGGGTAAGAGCTTCTTGATCCAGCCGGCGGTCTCCTCGAGGCCCTCTTCCCGATTGAGGCCGGCGATCCATTTGACGACAGTACCCTCCCAGGCAGCCCGGGAGGCTCCCTCATGCAGAAGATCGAGCACGTCGGGTGGATGGGCGTCCACCCGTTTGAATACATTGGGGCAGAAATTGACTTCTGCATAGCGGATATTCTGGGAGATGAGCAAATCCACCACATCCTGGATCAATTCGCCGTAGCCGGTCGGAGCAGAGAGCCACGGGGTGAGGTAGTCGCGGAAAAGCTGCCGGAACTCCTCGAAGCTCCCGAATCTGAAGTCAGGCTCCAGCCACTGTGGAGTTTCCGGCAGATCCATTCCGGCATGCCGGTGTAGAGCTTCCCGAAATGTGGACAAACGAGCTGAGCCCTCCAGATGAAGGTGAAGCTCAACTTTAGGCATGCTGGTCAGATTCACAGGCTCATCTCCTCCATACTTGGCAACTTATAAAGCTCTTAGGTAGAATCGAAAGTACATTTCGACTTACGGTCTCTGGAGGATATGAGCCAATCGTGACAACAATTGAATATGACATGCCGGTCTGCTGTGTCGGGAGATGAGTAAGAGCCTATGAATCTGTCACTCTACCTGGTAACCGACAGGTCGCTGGCGCGGGGCCGGCCCCTGGATGAGATCGTGCGCCGGGCGATCGCGGGCGGTGTCACCGCCGTTCAGCTCCGCGAGAAGGAAGCCCCTACAGGTGAGTTCTACCAGCTTGCCCGCTCGGTGCGGAAGATAACCGGTGAAACCGGTGTAACCTTCATGATAAACGACCGCCTCGATGTGGCGTTGGCCGTGGACGCAGATGGGGTCCACGTGGGCCAGGACGACCTGCCGGCAAAGCTGGCCAGGAGGCTCCTGGGACCGGACAGAATCCTGGGCGTAACCGCGGCCGATGAGGAACAGGCCATACTGGCCGAGAAGGCCGGTGCGGACTATATAGGGTGCAACGCGGTATTCGCCACCCCCACCAAGACCGATACCGGCACGCCGATCGGGGTGGAAGGCCTGAGGGACCTCGTCGCATC
>JAUVWC010000037.1 GCA_030604325.1 Candidatus Zixiibacteriota bacterium
CACGTGCCGTTGTCCTGCAGGCCGCCATATACGTTGTAGGGCTGGGCCATGTCGTAGGTGACGGCGTAAAACTGGCCCAGCGCGAGGTTGTCACAGAAGTCCCACGTCTCGCCCTGGTCCCAGGAGATCGATACCCCGCCGTCGGAGCCGACGACCAGATGGTTGGAGTTGGTGGGATCGATCCACATGGCATGGAAATCGACGTGGTGACTGCCGGTGATGTTCACGACTCCGCGCGCCTCACCGCCGCCCCCGACCCCGCGCTGCTGACCACCGCTCTCGTAGTTATCGACCCACTTCAACGCCTCTTCCACATCCATCTTGTAGAGGGGGCTGTCGATCAGGTAGACGGTGTTTGCATCGTTGGGGTCGACACGGAGCTGGCAGTAGTAGAAGGGACGGCCGTTGCGCCGGTCGACGCGCTGCCAGCTCTGGCCGCTGTCCGTGCTGCGGTAGGTGCCCTTCATGTCCGGCGTCGACATCCTTCCCCTGCCGAAGCGGGCCATCCGCGCCACCTGCGCCGAGTCCGGCTGGGGGGCATTGGGGTCGTTGGCGAAGTTCTCGATGCGGGCGTAGATGATGGAAGTATCCTGCGGGTAGATATCGAGGCTGATCTTGCCGTTCTGCTCCGAAGGGGGCAGCCCGTTGCCTTCCAGGCGGGTCCACGTCTGGCCGGCGTCGGTCGACTTCCAGATCCCGTTGTTGGGGCCGCCGCCGCTCAGGAATACCCACGGCTTGCGGTCCCGCTCCCACGAGGTGGCGTAGACCACGTCGGGGTTCTCCGGGTCGAGGATGACGTCGTAGAAGCCGGTGCCGTCTTCAAAACCCTTCAGCTTTTTCCATGTCAGCTGCCCGGTTTCTGATCTGACCCGTTTGTAGAGCCCGCGGTCCCCCCTGGTCTTGCTCCACAGGTTGCCGAGGGCGGCGACGTAGACGATGTCCGGGTCGCGCGGATCGACGACGATGCGGCCGATGTGGAAGGTGTATTCCAGCCCCAGATGATGCCAGCTCTCACCGCCGTCTGTTGAGCGGTAGACTCCGTCCCCCCAGCTGATCGAGTTGCGGGAGTGGGGCTCACCCATACCGACGTAGATCACGTTGGGGTCGGAGGGGGCGATGGCCACGTCGCCCACCGCGGCGGTTTTGCCCCCCTGGAAGATCTGCTTCCAGGTGGTTCCGTTGTTAATGGTTTTCCAGAGTCCGCCGGCGGCGGCGGCCACGTATATCGTGGAGGCCTCACCTCCCGGAGGTACGGCAATGTCGGAGACCCGTCCCGACATATTGGCCGGTCCTACCTGACGCCACCGGTAGCTCCCCAGTATGGGGTGTTCTGTCTCCTCTTCCTGACCCTGGGCCGTGGCGGTAACGGCACACGCCAGTACCGGTATCAGGAGGAGAGATATAAGAGAGCGGGAAGGTAGTTGGACACGCATGGGCTCACTTTCCTTGCTGGGTCGATCTGTCTCTTTGTTTGTAGGGCAGTAAAATAGTCACGACCTTTTTTATAGTATGCAATCAGCGGTATTTCCACCTTCAAACGCTGAACCGTTGACCGCCGGGGAGTGCGCTGTTAGTTTGAATTTATGGTGTCGAAATCCACCCTCTTCCTGATTGACGGAACCGCGCTAGCCTACCGGGGCTATTTCGCGTTCATCAAGAACCCCCTCATTAATTCGAAGGGTGAGAATACGAGCGCCCCCTTCGCCTTCACCAATTCCCTGCTGAAGTTGGTCCGTGAGTTCGAGCCCACGCACATAGCCGTCGTTTTCGATGCTCCCGGCAAAACGTTCCGCCACGAGCGCTACAAGGAGTACAAGGCGACCCGCGAGAAAATGCCGGAGGACCTGGCCCAAAGCCTGCCCCGCGTGCGCCAGGTGGTGGAGGCGATGTCGATCCCGATGATCGAGATAGAGGGCTTCGAGGCGGATGATGTGATGGGAACGCTGGCCAAAAGGGGGAGTGAGGAAGGAATTGATGTCTATCTGGTGACCGGTGACAAGGACTTCATGCAGTGCCTGGACCGCCGTGTCAGCATGCTCAAGCCGGGAAGGAGGGGAGACGAATACAGGCGCTTCACGGCGGATGACGTGCGCGAGCGGTACGGTGTTGAGCCCCGGCAGATCATCGATATCATGGGACTGATGGGCGATTCCTCCGACAACGTCCCCGGCGTTCCCCATGTGGGTGAGAAGACGGCACAGAAGCTGGTGCAGGCCTACGGCTCCATCGAGTCGGTTCTGGCCCACGCCGACGAGATCAGCCAGGCGCGGGTGCGGGAGAACCTGGTCACCTACGCCGAGCAGGCCCGTCTCAGCAAGGAACTGGTCACCATCGATACAGAGGTGTCTGTCGGTATTTCAACCGAGGAGCTCTCGTTCCGCGGCTTCAATATCCCGGCGCTGGTGGAGCTGTTCACCGATCTCGAGTTTGCCTCTCTCACGCGGGAGCTACTGCAGGAGAGCGAGGAAGCCGGGGCCGACGCCGAGGAGATGGAGTACGTCGTTGTGGATTCGGAGGAGGAACTGGAACGGATCGTCGAAGAGATGCGGGCGGCCCAGATAATGGCGGTGGATCTGGAGACGACCGGTCTGAACCCACTGGTGGCGCGCGTGGTGGGAGTCAGCCTGGCCGTGGAACCCGGCAAGGCCTACTACCTGCCGCTGCGCCACAAGGAGGGCAACAACCTGCCGGCCGAGAAGACCCTCCGCCGGCTGGGGAAGATCCTGGAAGATGCCGATCTCCCCAAGGCGGGGCACAACATCAAGTATGACGCTCTGGTGCTGCGCAACGAAGGGATCCGCCTGCAGGGGATCGCCTTCGATACCATGGTGGCCTCCTACCTGCTCAACCCCTCCCGGCGCCAGCACGGTCTCGATTCCCTGGCCCTGGAGTACCTGCAGCATAAGAACATTCCCATCACCAGCCTGATTGGGAAGGGGAAGAGCCAGATCTCCTTTACTGAGGTCCCCATCGAGCAGGCCGGCGAATACTCGTGCGAGGACGCCGATATGACCCTGCGCCTGATGCATGAGATGGCGCCCAAGCTGGAGGCGCTTGAGCTGCGCTCGCTGCTGGATGAGATCGAGATTCCGCTGATTCCCGTCCTTATGGAGATGGAGGCCAAGGGAGTGCTGGTGGACCTGGAGCTGCTCACCAGCATGGGGGAGGAGTTCGAGGGAGAGCTGAACCAGCTCGAAGGGGAGATCCACGAGCTGGCCGGCGAGGATTTCAACGTCAACTCCCCTCAGCAGCTCCAGGGCATCCTGTTCGAGAAACTGGTGCTGCCACGAGGTAAAAAGATCAAGACCGGCTATTCCACAGATTCGGAGGTGCTGGAAGGTTTGATCTCCGAGCATGCGATCGCCCGTAAGATCCTCGACTACCGGGCGCTCAACAAGCTGAAGAGTACCTACATCGAGGCTCTTCCCAAGCTGGTCAGTCCCGACACCGGCCGCATACATACGTCCTTTAACCAGACCGTGGCCGCAACCGGCAGGCTCTCCTCATCCGAGCCGAATCTGCAGAATATCCCCGTCCGCACCGAAGCCGGCCGGCGTATCCGGCGGGCCTTCGTGGCGCCCGAGGGGCGGGTTCTGCTCTCGGCCGATTACAGTCAGATCGAACTTCGCATCATGGCCCATCTCTCCGGGGACAAACGCCTGCTGGAGGCATTCCGTCTGGGGGAGGACATCCACGCGAGCACCGCGGCGGCTATCTTCGACTGCCCGATCAAGGAGGTTGACGAAACGCAGCGCAGGCAGGCCAAAACCGTCAATTTCGGTGTCATGTATGGGATGGGAAGCGTAAGCTTGGGCAAGCAGCTGGGGATTTCGTCGGCCGAGGCGAAGGCTTTCATCGACAGCTACTTCGGGCGGTTCAGCGGGGTGGCCGGTTATATCGAGGAAACCAAGGAGATGGCCAGACGCAACGGCTATGTGACTACGCTTCTCAACCGCCGCCGCTATGTGCCGGAACTGGAGTCCACCGCCCCCCAGGTGCGCGCCTTCGCCGAACGCATGGCGGTGAACATGCCTATCCAGGGCTCTGCCGCCGATCTGATCAAGAAGGCCATGATTTCCATACAGGAATGGATTTGGCAGGAGTCGGTGCCGACTGACATGTTGATACAGGTCCACGACGAGTTGGTATTCGAGGTGGACGGGGACGCTGTGGAGGAGGTACGAGACCGGGTGATGGCCAGAATGGAACAAGCTCTGGAACTTGACGTCCCCATCCTGGTTGAGGCTGCATGGGGTCATACATGGGCTGAGGCCCACTGACATTTTCGGCTTCTACGATGATGCACACGGCTACTGAAACGGACTGAGACGAGCTGAGACATGCTTATTCTTTTCGATACCTCCACCACCACCGGTGTGGTCGCTCTCTCCGACGCGGACGCTCAGTCGGTGATTGGTGAGCGGCAGTACCCGAGGGCCGAGGGAGGATCCTCTCTGCTCCTGACGGGTATCGAGGAGCTTCTGGCCGTGAATGGGCTCGATATCGATGCGATGACCGGTATAGTGGTCAACAAGGGTCCCGGCTCCTACACAGGCCTCAGGGTCGGGTACGCGCTGGCGCAGGGACTTTCGGAGGCGAGAGAGATACCGGTCGTCGGCATCCCCTCCTTTCAGGCTTTTGCCTCCCAACACAGGGTGAACACTTCATCACTCGCCATCTGTTACGATGCCCGCCGCCGTGGCATCGCGTGGGTGACCTACATTCAGGGAGATGAGGATCCCCTCTGTGCCGGTTCCCCCATACGACGGAGCTCTCTCGCAAGTTCGGGTAGAGAGGTCCTCGAGTTGGGGGAAGACCGGGTTCTCCTTCAGTTTGCGCCACCGGCCGCCCTGCCCGGCCTCGTGCCCAGGCCGTGCCGACTGGTGGGGCCGGGTGTGGAGGTGTTCATTGATCGCCTGGGAGATCTGCCCCCAGAGGATCTGGAGCTGATTATCGGATCCGACCGTCCGGCTGTCGGGCACCTCCTCCGGCTGGGTGCCAAGTCGCTTATGGTCGGGGGAGAGGATCATATCCGGGTGACGCCCTACTACCTGGGAACGATTGAAGCTCCCGCCACCCCTGGAAAAGGATGATCGGACCCTCCCAGGAAGTCATCGATTCGGCACTGGAGGCGCTCCGAACAGTGGGGATCGAGGAGGCGGATCTGCTGGTTACGCTGGGGAGCGGTCAGGCCAACCCGTGGGAGGATGAGGTGGAGGTGGGGGTGACTTACCGGGAGCTGCCGGGATGGGACGCACCGGCTGTCGCCGGCCACGGTGGTAAGCTAAGCCTGGTGCGGGTCGGCCCGGAGAATGTGTTGGTTATGGCGGGTCGGCACCACTATTATGAGGCCCGCTCATATGAGGCGGTGATAACGCCTTTACGGGTCTCCCACGCGCTTGGTGTACGCAGGGCTCTACTGACTAACTCTGTGGGTGCTTTGAGAAGCGGGCTGCGTCCCGGTGATCTGGTACTGATTTCGGATCACATTTTTCTGCAGGGTCCCCGGCTTCCCCTGCTGCTGCAGGGAGCCTGGCCGCAGGGAGTGCGGCCCGGTTACTGGAAAGAGGGCGGGGCGGCGATTGTGGAGGCTGCCGGCCGCGCCGGCATTTCCGTCACCGAGGGGGTACTGCTCTGTGTGTCGGGCCCGATGTATGAAACGCGGGCGGAAGCGGAGATGGCGCGCCGGCTTGGTGCTGATGTAGTGGCTATGTCCCTTGCCCCGGAAGCGCTCATTGCCCGGGCGCTGGGATGCCGGGTTGTGGGACTAAGCCTCGTCACCAATACAGTAGGTGAGGCGGGTCATGCCGATCTGCATCATGAAGAAGTGATTGCCGCAGCCGCCCGGTTTCAACCGATACTGACGCGGCTGCTCAGAGAAGTGATTCCGGCACTGGCAGCCATATCTGACGACGAGCCGGCAGGGCATTAAACGCCGGCGTTTACATTTAACGGGGGTTCATGGGCTGGTTCAGGAAAGTTCGCCGCACGCTGGGCTCGGGTGAGAGGCTCGATGTCCCCAAGGGTCTGTGGACCAAGTGCGACAAATGCGGGGAGATCATCTACCGCAAGGAGCTGGAGGCCCACTTTCACATCTGCTCCAAGTGCGGTCACCACTTCCGCATAGGTGTCCCCGAATACCTGGCGATCGTAACCGACAGCGGGTTCGTCGAGGAATTCGATCTTCGTATGAAACCGAAGGATCCACTCGGCTTCGTCGACTCGAAGAAGTACACGGATCGTCTGAAGAAGCAGCAGAGAGCGACCAAGATGCTGGACGCGGTCCGCACCGGCGAGGTTGTGATCGGTGGGTATCGAACGGTGCTGGCCGTTCTCGACTTCTCCTTCCTGGGCGGCAGCATGGGATCTGTCGTGGGGGAGAAGATCGCCCGGGCCACTCGCAGCGCCACTGAGCAGCGGCTTCCGCTTGTCATCATTTCCGCATCCGGGGGGGCCCGCATGCAGGAAGGGATATTTTCTCTCATGCAGTTAGCGAAGACGAGCGGGCGCCTGGCCGAACACAGGCAGGCCGGCTTGGCCTATATCAGCGTAATGACCCATCCTACTACGGGGGGCGTAACCGCCTCGTTCGCCATGCTGGGTGATGTGAATGTGGCCGAGCCGGGAGCGCTCATCGGTTTCGCCGGCCCCCGCGTGATAAAAGAGACGATCGGCGAGGAACTTCCTGAAGGGTTCCAGAGGAGCGAATTCCTGCTTGAGCACGGCTTCGTGGATATCATCGTGCCGCGGAGCGAGTTGAAAAAAACCCTCATCACCCTGCTCAACCACCTGATTGGAGAGCAGGGATCCGCTACTACAGCCGGTTCTCCCTGACATGGCCGGGATAGCCTGGACGCCGCAACAGGCCCGGGCGTGGCTGGAAGGAATCCACTACCGGGGTATGCATCTCGGCATGGAGAGAGTGGAAACCCTTGCCGGCCGGCTGGGAAATCCCGAGCAGGCTTTTCCTTCGATACTAATCGCCGGCACGAATGGCAAAGGGACGGTGGCGGCGCTGCTGAGTAGTATACTCGCCTGTGCCGGTCTGCGGGTCGGATGCTACACGTCCCCCCATCTCGTGGATTGGACCGAGCGGATCGCGGTCGGAGGAGAACCGATCGGCGAGATGGATTTTGCTGCTGCTCTCCAGGCGGTGGCGACCGATGCCGACCATCTACAGGCCACCCCCTTTGAAGCATTGACCATGGCGGCATTCTGGCATTTCCGCCGTGCCTGTCTCGACTGGGGTGTGATAGAAGTCGGTCTGGGCGGGCGGCTGGATGCAACCCGGCTCTGCCGGGCGCCGATCACGGTGGTGACGGCCATCGGCGTCGACCACACTGCCGAGCTGGGAACCGATCTGGAAGGGATTGCCCGGGAGAAGGGATCGATCATGCGCGAAACAGCGCCCGCCGTGTTGGGTCCGGGAACGACTCCGGTGCGGAGCGTTCTGGAAGCTCACGCCGCGGAGGTAGGTGCCAGACCGGTTTTTTCGCAGGAATGGGTCGACCTCGCGGGGGAACCTGATCGGCAGTGGGGGATGGTCGGAACAGCCGTCTGGACGGGCACCGCCGCACGCCCGTCACTGCTCCGGGGGGAGCCGGAATGCTTCGATTGGGCGATGCCGTTGGCCGGCAGACATATGTTGAACAACCTGACCACCGCGCTGGCGGTGGTAGCCTGCCTGCGTGAGCAGGCGGTATCGGTCCCTACCGGTGCGATCGTGGAAGGGGTAAGATCGGTGTGCTGGCCGGGCCGCCTCCAGCATATCCCGGCGCCGGAGGGCTCTGCCGACCTGGTGCTGGATGTGGGACACAATCCTCTCGCCGCCCGCACCATCGCAGGAGAAATTCCCCTCCGGGCCCAGGGGCGCCGGCTGCACCTGGTACTCGCCCTGGCCGCAGACAAGGATCTCGATGGCTTTCTCCGACCCCTGATCGGGTGGGCAGAAGCGGTGATCGCCACCGGGTGGAGTGGGGACAGGGCTCGCCCGCCGGAGGAGATAGCCATCCGGGCCCGCCGGCTCGCCGAACAGCTCCATTCACCGCTGCATGTCGAGACCGTCCCCGATCCGGTGGAGGCGGTGGGCAGGGCCACAAGCGGTTTGGATTCCGACGGACTTGTCGTGGTCACCGGATCCCACATGCTGGTCGGTCCCGTTCTGGATGCCCTTGGGTACCAGAGGGAGCGGTCCCGGCTCTGGCCCGAAATGACATTGTCCACATCGCGGGCGGGGTTCTCGGAATAGAGGATCATGGCCCGCGTCTTATTGAAAACATATATGACGTGCACAAAGGGGCCGTACAGGTTTATCGTGAGGGGTGGCAGCCAGCGGAGGATGAATTACGACGGAATTGTGACTCAGGACATTAGGCTGTAACAGACCAGTGAGCGTCGGAGGAGTCAGGTCATGTGCGG
>JAUVWC010000141.1 GCA_030604325.1 Candidatus Zixiibacteriota bacterium
CGGGCATGCCACACCTCCACCCCGGCCGGTTCCTCCTCCTCTTCCTCCTCCTCTTCCTCCTCCTCCTCTTCCTTTCTCTTCGGCTCCTCTTCGGTGGCGGCCGTGTCCCGCTTCGCCTCCTCCGGCTCCTCCGGCTTCTTCTCCCACTGCTTGATGCCGAAGAAGAGGGTAGAGCCATCATCCGCCCAGCTCAGGCTGCGAAAGTCGACAATACGCACGTCGGTGGGAAAGCCCGCCGCCTCGGCGTGATCGAATACTTTCTTATCCGGTCGGCGCCCGGTCAGGTTATTCCAGGCAAGAATGACGTGGGTCTCGTCCTCGTAGGCCTCGTCTTCTTTCTTGCGCAGGACGGCCAGGTCGGCCGACTCCTCGCGCCACGAGAGGCCGGTGTATTCCGCCTCGGCCGAATCGAGTGTGCGCAGGTTGCCGGTGGAAGGATCGTAGACCTGCACCCCGTTGCCCGCCTTCCCCTCGGCGTCGATGATCATCGCCAGCAGGCTGCCCTCATCCTGCCAGGTGAATGCAGAGACATTGCCGAAGTTGGTGTCCAGCCCGGTGGCCAGATCGCGCACCACCAGATCAGCACCTTTGCTCTCTCTGCCCTTGATGGGATAACGGCGCATGGCCAGGTAACCACCGCCGTCGCGGAAGCTGAAGGAGGCTACATCCTCCACGATCATCTCCTCACCGCTCGTCAGATCGAAAAGCCCCATCTTATTGCGGATCGGCTTGTTGGCCTTCTCCATCCTGTCGCGCTCTGCCTGCGAATACCCGATGCTGTATGCGAGCCACAGCGAGTCATCGGAGAAGGTCGGCCTGCTCCCGTAACCAACGATCTTTGTGGAGTCGGCTGCGAGGCTACAGATGCGGAGCTCGCTCTCCTCATTAACCCTTCTGATCGTGTAGGTGAACCACTCGCCGTTAGCGGAGAATATTCCCGAGCCGAGTGATTCCCACTTACCGTAGTCATCGGGGGTAATGGCCGGTTTCTGCTGGGCGGCCGCGGTCGAAGCGACCAACAAGCATATGAAGATTGCACTCGTGACGGTGCGGATGGCGGTGCGTCGCATGGTATTCTCCTAACGGCGTAGATGGAACTACCCGGAAGTTATCAAGGATGAACAGATGTAAATTTATTAAGATTGATGGTGTCTGTCTAACAATGACCTCCTCGCCCTATTTTTCTTCACCAAGCCGTCGGAGTGCAGAACGTTCATGGTCTCTCAGCGGCCTAAGTACACATCTCCGTAATTACGCTGGCATTCAAGCGCCGATGCATCGCCATAATTACGGAGCGGTGCACTGGGGCTCATACGGGAGAAGAATCTCTTCGAAGGCGATATCTTCTGAGGCCAATACGAAAATCGTTGTAGGAAGACCTGCAATGCGTCTCTGCAGTTCCTCGTAATAGGCAGCAAAATCATCACCCGGTTCCGCCATACCCAAGAATATCAGGTCGGCCTCACGGGAGGACGAATGCAGTATTTCCCGGAATGGACGACCCCCGGCCACGATCACCTCAGTAGTGGCGCCGGTGCGCAGCTCCTCTATAAGTGAGGTCAGGTTCTCGTGCGTTCCCTGCACCGCCGCTTCGTTGGGCACCACCATCTTTACGCACACCTCGGCGTTCCTCCAAAGCAGGCTGGTCCTGAGCAGATAGGCGAGAATCATCATTAGCCCGCCGTTCCTGCGCAGCCCACCCCACCACACATCTATCTGGCGGCGCAGACCGAAGCCCCGATCGGTGTTGTAGTGCACGATGGCGACGTTGCGCCGCGCCCGATTGAAGCCGGCGATCATCTCACAGTAAGCCTCGCGGTGTTCATATTCCTCGCTGTATCCCAGCAGCACGGTATTCGGCACCAGTGCGCCGAGACCATACGTCTCGATCAGTCTCACCGCTCCCAGATAGGGGTTGGGGGCCGAACTGACCCTCACCAGTCCCTGTATGCCGTGCCGCGTTAAATAGTCGGAGATTGTCTCTTCCATGGCGTTCATGCGTTCGGCTCCGGCGGATTCGTCGGATATCACGGTTGAAACGGTCAGCAGCGCACGGTTGTGTGTGAGCGAGGCAGCCAGGTCTATCAGGTGCCAACGTTTCGTCGGCGCTCCCGAAAGCACCAGAAGGTTGGGTCTCCAGTTCTTGGGATCCGATACCTTTTCCAAACGCAGCAGTCCCGCTCGTGCCAGTGCCATCCAGATCCCCCTGCGCACGCTGCCCCAGGCGCTCTCCAGCTCTCTCCGCTCCAGCCAGACGAAAATTGCGATGACACAGATAATAGCCACCACAGCGGCCAATGCATTTACGAGGAACATGACCACGGCACACCCGACGGCGCCGAGCAGCGACCAGAACCAGTGAACCCGGAATCTTGGCCGGAAGGAGGGATTTTCCAGGAACCGCTCCAGTCCGGCGGAAATGTTCAGCACACCATACGTGGTCAGGAACAACATGGTCAGGACCGGAGCGATCATATTCAGATTTCCGAGGAAGACAGCTGCCAGTGCCACCATGAGAGTCATTGTCGTGCCGATTCGTGGTTCGTCCCGGGGCCCGCTGCCTCTTCCGAGCAAGGCCATCCACCGGGGAAGGACGCCGTCGCGGGCCAGCGCCTGCAGGACCCGCGGTGCGCCCATAATGCTCCCGACCGCACTGGAGAGTGTGGCTCCCCATACTCCCAGTAGGATGGCATCCCCCCAGAAGGCGATCTTTCGCATCACCAGCGGGTCCGCGATCAGCGTGTTCGCGTCTGCACGCAGGGCGAGCAGAACCGTCAGGACCATATATATCACATAACCGGTGCCGACGGCGGCCAGAGTGCCTTTCGGCAGAGACCGGCTGGGCTCTCGCAGATCTCCCGACATGTTGACGCCGGCCATGATGCCGGTCACAGCGGGGAAGAAAACGGCGAATACCGTCCAGAAATGTTCCTTTCCGGCTACTCCCCACAGCTCCACTTCTGTCTGCTCGATAGGGCGGCCGAGCAGCAGCGAAAGGAGTGAAAAGGCGATTAGGGCCATGATGAGATACTGGACTTTGATGGCGGCCCGTGCCGATTTAAGAGCAACCAGTGCAACCAGAACCGTGGTGACAACTGCCACCGACTTCTCGTCTAGTGAAGGGAAAACCCTGGTCACACTTTCGGCGAAACCGACAGTATACAGTGCAACTGACAGGGCCTGCGCAAAATAGAGCGGAACACCAACTGCACCTCCCGATTCGATACCGAGAGAGTGGCTGATCATGTAATAGGCCCCTCCGACCCGGACGTGCTGGTCGGTTGCTATCGCCGATATCGAAAGCGCGGTCAGGAAGGTGATGAAGCTGGAAATCGTGACTATCAGAAGGGTGGCCAGCAGCCCGACGCTACCTACTACCCAACCCAGGCGCAGGTACATGATGACACCAAGGATGGTGAGCAGGGAGGGGGTGAATACACCGCCGAAGGTCCCCAGACCTTCTCCCCGTGAGGAATGTAGATTACGATCGGCCATCGTTACCTATTCATCCTGAGCCCATTTCTATCAGTAGCGTAGGCACTAACGGATTATATGGTATGCTATCTGTCTCCGGTCGACGAAGCGGCATCTGCCGCCGGTGAACACGCCCTGCTGTTCCAGACCGACGGTGACCATCTGCCCACCCCATTCGGGAACCGGGGTGGAGCAGTTCAGTTCGATGGCGTAAACCGTGTCATCGTAGAGGGGATAATCCCCATTGCCCGGCACTCCATCCTGGCGATCCCACAGACCGATCGTGGGACCGGCGGCATGACCATGGAACCCGACCGGATGTGTGTATATAGAGGCCGTCAAATTGCCGGCTTCGCACTGCTCCAGACTCGCCTTCAGGATTTCGTTGCCGGTGAGCCCGACCGTGAAGTTCTGCAGCAGGATGTTCTGAACCCGGTTGGAATTAGCCAGAGCCTTCTTCAGGCCTTCCGGAACATCCGCTTCACCCGGCTTCAGAACGTAGGCCATCTGCTGTGTGTCTGTGCACAGCCCGAGGTAGACGATCCCTATGTCGCAGTGGAGCACATCCCCATGCCGGATAATGTTCCAATCGGGATCAGACCGGTCGAGACCACCTTCGCGGATGATGTCCACAGAGGGCTGGAACCACGTTTCCAGGTCCAGATCGGCGAAAACCTGCCGGAACCACCACACCACGTCCCGGTTGCGGGTAATACTGGGATGGATAACCTCGCTGGAGAATGCATGGGCGATCAGGCTGTGGGCCAGCCCGCAGAGACCCTCGTATGCCTCCAGTTCATCCTCCGTCCGGCGTTCCAGCCAGCCGACAGCCAGTTGTTCTGCGCCCTGGAGGCGATCCACATATTTTTGCGGCAGGGCGTTTTTGATGTTCTCGAGGCTGGTGGCGCTGAGACCGTCGCCGAAAGCGAACGTCTGGGAGGTATTGATTCCTATCCTTCTCGGATCGCGGTCTTCCACGACTTTGGCCAGCGCCCTGTACTGGTCCGGTTCTCTCTCGGGATTCCACATCGCCTGGTAGAAATCACCGATGCCATACCTGCTGACGGCCATCGCTTCCAGAGGCATATCGGCCCCAGGGTCGTAAAAGACCAGGATCGTTCGCCGGCGTGCCGCCATGGTGTTGCCGGGCATGAGGCTGAAGAAGACGGGATCTTCGTTGTATTCCCGATTGTCGATGATCCACATGTCAAATCCTTCACGGCGCATGATCTCGGGCAGCACCGTGTCGAGGCGCTCCCTCAGCCACCGGTTGATAACCGCGGGACGCTC
>JAUVWC010000240.1 GCA_030604325.1 Candidatus Zixiibacteriota bacterium
CCGTCCCAAAGTAGTGGAGACGATCCTCATCCATCAGGCCGATTTCGCCTGCTTCGATCCCCTCACCATGAAGGCCGACGGCACTCTGATCGGGGAGGAGTAGCGAAGTGGGCCGGACGCTGGTGGAGAAGATCATCGCCGCCCATACCTCTGATAACGTACGTGTGGGCGAAATGGTAGAACTGGAGATAGATACACGGGTGGCCCGCGATTTCGGCGGCGCAAATGTAGTGGCCCATCTGGAGGAACACGACCTGCCGATAGCCGACCCGGCGCGAACCTTCTTCACTTTCGATTGCAATCCCACCGGTTCCGACCAGGGATACACGGCCAATCAGCACCGCTGCCGTCTCTTCGCCCGCCGGCACGGTGTTCGCGTATACGACATCGATCGAGGCATCGGCACGCACGTGGTGATGGAAGAAGGACTGGTCGGCCCGGCCGCGACCTTCGTCTCCACCGACTCGCATGCCAATATCCTCGGCGCAGTGGCCACCTTCGGCCAGGGCATGGGGGACCTGGATATCGCCCATGCCTTTGCCTACGGATCTGTCTGGTTCAAAGTGCCCGCCACCGTCCGGGTCCGCGTAGAAGGCATTCCCTCCCCCCGCGCCACGGCCAAAGACCTGACCCTGTCGCTGCTGCAGCATTTCGGCGCCAGGGGGCTGCTGGGCTGCGCTGCAGAAGTGGAAGGCCCGGCGGTGGAGGCGCTCGACCTGGCCGGCCGCATAACCATGGCGTCGATGGCTACCGAAATGGGGGCCATCATCCTCTTCCCATCCCCCACCGAGGAAGCCTGCCGTGAGTTGTCCCTTCTCAGCGGCAGCAAGGTAGAGTGGCCCCGGCCGGACACGGACGCCAAGTACCTGAACGAGGTAGAGGTCGATGTCGAGGGGCTGGAACCGCTCCTCAGCCGGCCCGGGCACCCCGAAGACGTAATCCCCCTCTCCGACGAGGAAGGAGAGCCCGTCGATTCAGCCTTCATCGGATCGTGTACGAACGGTCGTCTCCAGGACCTGCGGGAGGCCGCCCGTATCCTGGAGGGGCGGACCGTCGCCGCCGGGGTGGTACTGAAGGTGGTCCCCGCCACCGACCGCGTCTGGATCGAGGCCCTCAAAGAGGGACTGATCGAAATCTTCAAGGAGGCGGGAGCACTGGTGAGCAACTGCGGTTGTGCCGGATGCGCGGAGGGCCAGGTGGGGCAGACCGGCCCGGGGGAGGTAACCGTATCCACCGGCAACCGCAACTTCGCCGGCAAACAGGGCCTCGGTTCCGTCTATCTGGCTTCACCGGCCACGGCGGCCGCCTCGGCCGTGGCCGGCGTACTCACTGCCGCCCACAGATTGGAGGAGGTCCCGGTTCAGGTCGCCATCACGGAGCCGATTGAAGAGAGAGCGGCAGAGCCGGCGGCCGTATCGGCGGCTGCTCGCGCTGGCGCACCGATCGCAGTGCCGGCGGCCGAATCATCTGCCGAACAGGTTGGCGCACCGGTCATGGAGCAGGCAACCGAGCCGGCTGAAGCGCCGGGCGTCGAGCCGGTCGCCGAACCGACTGCCGAACCGGCCACCGTGATCGAAGGCGGGGTGTGGGTACTCGACCTCGATTCGGTGGATACCGACATGATCTACCACAACCGTCACCTGGCGGTCACCGATCTCGAGGAGATGGCACTCTACGCCCTGGGTAACATCCCCGGGTGGGAGGATTTTCCGGAAAAGGTGGCTGTGGGGGACATACTCGTCGTGGGCGCCAACTTCGGGGCGGGCAGCAGCCGCCAGCATGCCGTGGACTGCTTCAAGGCGTTGGGACTCGGTGCCATCATCGGAGCCTCCTTCGGCTCCATTTACGAGCGAAACGCCATCAACGCCGCGCTCCCGCTGCTGATCGGAGACCTTCGCGGTCTGCTGCACACCGGAGACAGGGTCAGGATCGATGTGGAGAAAGGCACGGTGGAGAGACTGCTGGACAACATGGTGTTCGAGATCACTGCCATGTCCCCGGTACAGCTCAGCATCTATCGCCGCGGCGGCCTGCTGGCCGCACGCTGAGGAATTGGAGCCGGCCATGGGGCTGACATTCGCCCAGAAAGTCCTAGCCCGCGGGGCCGGGCTCTCCTCCGTCGAGGTCGGCCAGATCGTAACCGTCCACCCGAAGCGGCTGCTGACCCACGACAATACGGCGGCCATCATCAGCAAGATCGAACCGGAGCTGGAGCGATACGGGGTGGCCGATCCCGACCAACCGGTGATCGTGCTCGATCACATCTCTCCCGCCAGAGACACAGCCACTGCCCAGGCCCACAAGCGCGTGCGTGAATTCGTCGCCCGTTTCAATCTCCGCCACTTCTTCGACATCGGAGAAGGGATCTGCCACCAGGTGGTACTGGAGCAGGGTCTGGCCCCCCCGGGGGAGATCGTTGTGGGCAGCGACAGCCATACCTGCACCTACGGTGCGGTAGGAGCCTTCGCCACCGGGATCGACCGCACGGAGGCGGCCGCACTGCTGCTCACGGGAGAGACCTGGCTCAAGGTGCCTCCCACCATCAAAGTGGAGCTCTCGGGCCACCTGCCTGCCTGCACATCCGCCAAGGACCTGATTCTGACACTGATCGGCCTGCTGGGCGCCGACGGTGCCTCGTATCGAGCCGTGGAGTTCCACGGTGCCATCGGCCAGCTGAGCATCGATGACCGGATCACCGTGGCCAACATGGGGGTGGAGATGGGAGCGAAGGCGGCCCTCTTCCCCGTGGACGAGCAGACACGCGGCTTCCTGCGGGAGACCGGTCGGCCCGAGGCCGAGAATGAATTTACCTGGTCGGACGCCGAGGCCGCCTTTGAAGCGGTCGTCGGTCTCGATCTGGGCCAGGTTGAGCCGGTTGTGGCCCGCCCCGGCGCGGTGGATGATGTCGTACCCGTGAGCCGGGCGGCCGGTGTAAAGGTGGATCAGGTTCTGCTCGGCACCTGTACCAACGGCCGGCTCGCCGATCTGCACAGTGCCGCTGCCGTGCTGGCCGGCCGGCAGGCGGCCGATACATTACGCCTGCTGGTGCTGCCGGCCAGCCGGCGGATATTCGAAGCAGCTGCGGCCGACGGCACCCTGAGCGAACTGAGCCGGGCCGGTGCGGTAATACTTCCCCCGGGGTGCGGGCCGTGCCTGGGGGCCCATATGGGAGTGCTTGCTCCCGGGGAGGTGTGTCTGTCCACCGCCAACCGCA
>JAUVWC010000090.1 GCA_030604325.1 Candidatus Zixiibacteriota bacterium
CAGGCGGTGGCCAGCACAGCTGATACCGCCAAGAGAGCGAGCAGATGGAAACGTGTACGAATGTGCTTCATTCAAGTCCTCCTAAGTGGGCATCAGTTATGAGTATTTCACGGGTTCGTCTGTAAGCCGATTCCCGGTCCTAAGGGTGTACGAAATCCTACGCGGGTGATTTCAAAGCGCCCCGAAGTATGATTGACCACGCAGCCTAATGATATAATCATGGACTATATGCTGGTACGTATCAATCGTAAATCGTGCTCGGGATTCGTTGCGCTGCTCCTGGCGGGCACGCTTGCCACTTCCTGTGTCACCCCCCCACCGGCTGAGTTTGCACGCAGCCTTGCGCCCCGGGTGCCGGAAGAACGCCTCGGCGAGGTACAGCTCGCCGCCTTCCTCGCCGAGCCCGATGATCGACGGGCGCTGCGCGCGGCCGACGATGTGCTGGCATGGTTGGAGGGCTTCTGGCGGCAGCGGGACCCGACACCGGCCACTCCGGCCAACGAGCTGTTGCAGGTCTACCTGCAGCGGGCCGCCTATGTGGAGAGCCGGTTCCCCGACGCCGCCTTCGGTGAGTGGCCCAAGGTATGGGAGCTGTTCCTCAGATACGGTCTCCCCGATTCACGAGGCCCCGAATTCGTAACCTGGCCCCGTCCCGACGAAGAGGGCCGCAGACGCACACCTCCGTCTATTGCCTCAGGTTTCACCTGGGAACGACTGCAATACGGCTCACCCACTCCCTTTACCCTCATCCTCGACCAGGGCATTCTGCAGAGACCTCCCCTCGATTCTCCTCCACCCAACCCACCCTCTCTGGAAGGAGTGTGGGAAACGCTGGAGGACTCAACCGCAGGGAGTACGGAGACGCAGCAGGCATTGACCTATCTTTCCTGGTACGAGCTGGAAGAGGTGGCCGAGCGGCTGCTGAGTATCCCGGGTGAGCGGTTTGCCGACGTCCCGGACCAATATACTGAGGCCTGTCACCGCCTTGCCCGCCGCAGTTCCTACCGGCTGGCCCAACCCGACATCCGTCGGCTGGCCGCCCTGATAGCAGCCGGGGGAGGACCGGCCTACGTACTGCGCCGGGCCACCTCTGCCAGCTATGACGCCCCGGCTCTGAGCGGGGACCTGTTTACCCTCTCCGATAAGCAATTCCAACTTCCGCGTACACCCCACCGCGGACCCCACCCCCGACTGAGGAATGACCCGGAAGGCCTTCTGGAGGATCTGGCCCAGCTCTTCCGCGCACCAGATCGAATAACCGGATGGGACTGGAGGGGCGACCTGCACCTGGCCCTCGGCCCTCCCGGTTACCTCGATCTGCGCAACCGCACGGCATACTACCAGTGGGGAACGCCGGAGGTGATCGGAATCGGTGACTCGATGCTCGGATGGATCGAGGTGACGAGAATCCGCGACCCACTGAGAGAATTCATCACCACTGCGGCCATGAACATCCGTGAACGCCGCCAGCGGGCCGGCACAGCGACGTCAACCCTATCTGAGGCGCTGACCGCGCACTCGAGCGGAGCGGGGGAACAGTTCACCGAGACCTTGCTGGAACAGCTCCATGTGCTGGCTCCTCCCGCCGTATATCGCGTGGGAGCTCCCCAGCCGTCCAGCTACATTCCCATCACCGTGGATATTGTCGCCTTCCCCACCGAAGGGGATTCGGTCGACATCCAGGCCACCTTCGGAATTCCGGCCGAATCGGTCCGCATCCGCGAGGAGGTCGAGGGCTTTCTAACCGATCTGCGTACCAACATTATCCTGGTGGATCACAGCCTGAACGTGGTGCACGCCGAGAGCCGGCAGGGCGGCTACTCGATCGAGGGGGGAAGGGAAATCAGCGGCAGGTTCTTTCTCGACACCTTCCGGTTCAAAACAACACCCGGTTCCTATATTGCATACCTATCGGCTGAAGATCCCATCGGCGGTATTTCAGGAGGAATCCTGGTGAGCACCGACCTGACCTCGATGGCCACCAACCGGCTCCAGGTTTCTCCCATCCTCCTGGCCACAGATATCCGCCCCGCTCAGGGAACGGGGAAGTTCGTCCGCGGTGGCGAGTTGATACTTCCCGCTCCCTTTCGCCAGTTCCATTACAACCAGGACCTCTATTTCTACTTCGAGATAAGTAATCTCACGACCTCGGACGTCGGCGATCACGTGTGGAACGAGGCTTTCTTCATCATCCCCGACGACCCCAGCCAGGGGATCGTCACCCTCGCCCCCGAACAGGACCGTACCAGCCTCGATTCCTCTGCCAGCAGGAGCATGCAGATCGACCTGTCCAGCATGGGTGAGAGCTACGAAGGACATGTCTTCATCGTCGTGTTGATAACCGACCTGGTATCGGAAAGACAGGCTATCGGCGCCACGCTGTTCAGCCTTCGCCGGCCACCAGCGCGGGCCCCTCGACCTTAACCGTCTCAAACTTCCAGAGGTGACGTGCAGGGCAGGTCATGCGGGGGAGGTACCCGTCCCTGCACCCACGGCCTGCTCCAGGGCCGACCGGGCTGTCTGAAGGAGCACCTCGGCGGCCTCTTCAATAGAGTGAATGAAATCTGAATCGAATCCCATGGTGATAAAGTGTGCACCGATCAGGCCGTTTCAGCAAGCAGGTTGCAGCGGTGGTAGATGGGCCGATAGATTGCATGGGAGACAGGAATGGTAACAGCGAGACCCCCGAACCGGAGGAGGATAACGTGGACCGGTCGGCAATCCAACAGGCGGTCAGGGAAGCAGGTTTCGACGGCTGGCTATTCTACGACTTCCAGAACCGCGACATAATCGCGTACAGGATCCTGGGCCTGGACCCGGAAAAGCACACCAGCCGGCGCTGGTTCTACTGGGTACCGGCATCGGGCGAACCGGTAAGGCTGGTCCACGGGGTGGAACCCACCCGTCTCGATGAACTCCCCGGCGAAAAGCGGGTTTACGTTACCTGGAACCAGTTGCACGCCTCCCTCGGCAACCTGTTCGGGGACGCGAAACACATCGCCATGCAGTACTCACCCGACTGCGACATTCCTTACATCTCCGTGGTGGATGCGGGCATGGTCGAGCTGGTGCGCAGGGCGGCCGGAGTCGAGATCGTCTCCTCAGCCGATCTGGTGAGCCGGTTCGAGGCCGTCTTCGATGCCGACGGCGCTGCGAGCCACCGGCGTGCCATGGCCCTCGTTCACAAAGTCAAGGATGAGGCATTCGTTAAAATCGGGGCCGCGATCTCCGCCGGCGAAGAACTCACCGAATACGAGGTGGCCATGTTCATCCTCGACCGCTTCGCCGAGGAAGGGCTGGACACCGAGGGGCAAGTCCCGATCGTCGGCGTGGACGGTCATCCGGCCGACCCCCATTTCGAGCCCACCGAGGAGAATACCGTCCCCTTCGCCAGGGGGCAGACGGTTCTGATAGACCTGTGGGCACGTGAGACCGCACCCGACGCCATCTTCGCCGACATCACCTGGTGCGGCTATATCGGCGAGGACCCCCCCGAAGAATACCAGCGCATCTGGCAGATAGTGTGTGACGGGCGCGATGCCGGCTGCGAGCTTGTCATCGAGCGTTTCGAGCGGGAGGAGCCCGTTGGCGGCTGGGAGATCGACGATGCCACCCGCAAAGTGGTGGTAGAGGCCGGCTACGGCAACTACTTCACCCATCGCACGGGCCACTCGATCGGGCACGAGGTGCACGGCAACGGCGCCAACATTGACAACTTCGAGACCCGCGACCGGCGGCGGATACTGCCCGGCACCTGCTTCAGTGTTGAGCCGGGAATCTACCTGGAGGGCCGGATGGCGGTACGAACCGAAGTGGACGTGCTGGTATCGCCCGCCGGCAAAGCGGAGGTGTCAGGGGAGGTTCAGAAGGATTTTATTCTTCTGCCCTGAATGCATTAAACAGTAGAGAGAGGCACCGGAAGTAGTGTATATGTACCGCGCGACTGACGTTCACATTCTGCATTCTGGAATCCTGACCTGAGGAATCTTCCATGGCTCTCGGACACCCAAGGGGACTCTTCCCCCTCTTTTTCACAGAAATGTGGGAGCGCCTTGCCTTCTATACGATGCTCGGCATCCTGCTCCTATACACCACTGACCTCGAACGTGGCGGTCTGGGACTGCCGTCGGCGGACGGCAACGAGATCTATGGCCTCTATCTGGCGTTCGTCTACTTCACCCCTTTCCTCGGCGGAATGATCGCCGACCGGTTCCTCGGTTACAGGAGAGCGGTCGTAGTCGGCGGTCTGTCGATGGCGAGCGGCCTCTTCATCATGAGTACGCCCGGAGTCCTGCCTTTTACCACCGGACTTGCCCTGCTGGTGATAGGTAACGGTTTTTTCAAGCCGAACATCTCGGTAATGGTCGGCAACATCTACGAGCCGGGCGATCCCAAGCGGGATGCCGGCTTCAACATCTTCTACATGGGCATCAACATCGGAGCGCTTGCCGCCATGCTGCTCGCCGCCACGGTGCGTAACCAGCTCGGCTGGCTGTGGACATTCCGCGTGGCCGGTTTCGGTATCCTCGTGGGACTCATGATTCTCATCCTGCACTGGAAGGTCCTCGAAGTAGCCGATCGTCGTCCCACCAGAGACCCGGAGGATACCACCTTCGGCACCATCCTGCTCAAGATCCTGCTGCCCGCCTTCGGGATGGGCATCCTCGGTTACTTCATGGCCAAGGCATTGCTGCCCGAGGGAGCAGCGCTGCGACCGGCCGTTGTCGGCTTCCTGGTGGGCATGATCCCGGTAATCGTCTTCTTCGTGCGGCTGGGCCTGACGGCGAGGCCGGAGGAGAAGGCGGGCCTGCTTTCGCTGCTGCCGATCTACGTGGCCGGCGGCACCTTCTTCATGATCCTCCACCTCAACGGCAGCGCCATGACCCAGTGGGCACGTGACAACACCGACCGCGAGACCCAGATAGTGCCGGCCTTCATGCAGCAGGAAGCGCTGCCGCGCTACTATACCAACGCCGGCGAGGAAACGGAGCGCCCCGATCCACGGAGCTTGCTGGTCGTCGGTTCCTCCTCGGTAGCCCGCATGTACGGCCTGCAGCGCATGGATGAGAGTGCGGTGGAAAACGCGGCCGCCAGCGACCCGCTCATCGAGGTGGTCGACCTGGAGGCCGTGAGGGAGACGGAGGTGTCGCCGGAAGTCCTCACTCAGTGGCAGGATCGGGGGACAAATGTCTATGAGAACGGGGTCGTCACCATCGAGGAGACCGTGGACAGTCACGGCGCCCTCTTCGTCAGCGTGGAAGTACCCGACGGGGCCCGACCGATCCGGCGCGTATCGTTTCTGCGCGATGTTGAAGGTACTCAAATTGCTGTCTATCTGGTGGACGAGCACTCATTCAGCGATATCTATGACAGTTACCGGCAGCGGTATGGTAAGGAGCCGAGACTCCTGCCCCCGGGAAGATTCCTGCGGGTGGCCAACTCCGAGCTCTACCAGTCCTTCAATCCGCTGTTCGTGATCCTCTTCACCCCCCTCATCGTCGCCTTCTTCGCGTTCCTGGTAGCCAAGGGGAGAGGTATCTCCACGGCGAGGAAGGTCTTCTACGGCCTCGTGCTGACCACGATCTCCCTGCTGATCATGGCCGTGGCGGGACTCCTCTCAGACAACGGCACAATCAAAGTGGGGGCCTACTGGTTGGTAGGCTTCTACGCCATCGTCACCGTGGGAGAGCTGTGTCTCTCGCCCATGGGGCTCTCTCTGGTGACGAAGCTGTCACCCAAGCGGCTGGTTGGATTGACCATGGGCGGATGGTTCCTGGCCACCGCCTTCGGGAACAACTTCTCGGGGTTCTTCGGGGGCATCCAGGGAAGGATGACGCCTGTCTCCTTCTTCCTGGTGCTGTCAGGTCTTGCCGCCTTAGCGGCTTTGTTCATCTATCTGCTGCTGCCGAAACTGGACACGGCGCTCAAGAAGTATGGTGCTTAGTACACCGCTCCGCAATTACGCTGGCATTCAAGCGCCGATGCATCACCGTAATTACGGAGCGGTGTACTTAGCCTATTGGAGGCGAGCTGAATAACCTGTAACAACCACATTATCAACCGGTTCGCACCACCGGGAGTGAGGGGCAGTTTTATCGCACCCTCACAAGCTCGACCTCGAAGGTGAGGGTGGCATTGAGAGGGATGTCGGGAGGATTGCCTGCCGCCCCGTAGGCCAGGTCCGGGGGGCAGATGAGTTCACGAATCTCCCCGAC
>JAUVWC010000231.1 GCA_030604325.1 Candidatus Zixiibacteriota bacterium
CCGTAGACCTGCTGTACGGTCACATCACCTGTGGCGTTGTCGCCCATCTCCACCGTTTCCCGTCTGGCGCGACCGACCGTCTCCATGACCCGCTCGGGATTCTGCTGCGTGTACTGCACCACCGCCTTGTAGGCCACCATGCCTGACCTGATCCCAACCTCCCGCTCCTGTCCCCCCGGCGATTCAAAGAGGATGCCGATACTATTGCTGAAGCCCAGGTAGTTGCGGGCGATACGGGGATCGGAACCGCCGGTAGTCCAGACTCCCGGATTGTTCCTGCTGGCCCCGCTGTAATAGAAGGACTGGAAACCATTCTCCTCCATACGGGAGTTGATATAGGGGAAGATCCCGCGATCGCAGAGGCGGACTATGGCCGGATCGGCGGAGGCGTGTGTAGGGCATTGATAACAGATATTGTAGGGATACGAGCCCCCGTTGTGGCCATCCACCAGGACATGGGGATGCCAGGTATTGACGACGTTGGCCACATAGTTCGCCAGCGACTGCTGCTCAAGCTTCACATAGTCCCGGTTCAGGTCTATCCCCCAGGCGTTACCCCGGGTCGGCCGCGGCGAGGCCATGAGGCCGTCCGGATTGACCGAGGGCGCGATGAGAAGCACCACATCGTCCAACAGCCGGTTCATCTCACTGCCCGGAGTGGCGAATTCCCGGATCAGAATCAACGCCGATTCCCGCAGGGTGCGCTCACCGCCGTGGACGTTGGCGGCCAGCACTACGATCGGCTTGCCCGACACGAGCGCCTCCCAGGGGCGCCGTATGCTGGGACGGCTGAAAATGGCCAGCGGCAGCTCCCGGCCCTCAAACGAGGTGCCGTAGATGGCGAGCCGCATCTCTGTCGAGGCCGCCTGCACCGCCTGCAGGTAATCCATCATCTCGGTATAGCTGGTGTACTCGCTGAATCCGGACCCCTCGGCCGGGGTCTGCAGACGGGCCAGGGTCTGCACATCTGCCTGGCCCAGGGCGGTTGATGGGCCAACCAGCACCACAACCGCAATCAGGATCAGACGCTGCACGGGAACGCGGGGGATGAGTCGCATGGCTATCCTCGACGGCCAGGGGTGAAAACTTCGTATCGGGGTAACAGCCCCCATGCTTGCTAATGACTATACCCCAATCTTACGGTGAATATTGAGAGGTTAATGATAAATGGATACAATGGGCCGCGTCCTCCCGGCATTCCCTCCGCCCGAGACGAACAGAACGCGCTGAGGAAGGGGCTGCACCAGGTATGGAAATGAGCTCGTCCGAGAGTTTATTCATCTTTATCGCCGACCTTGTCTGGGGACCACATACCGTCCTGCTCCTTCTCGGTGTCGGCTTCTACCTCACTCTCCGTCTCCGGTTCCTTCAGCTGCGCAGCTTTCGCCTCTCTCTCCGCTTCCTGCTGGGCAAGAAGGGCTTCGGTGACAGTGAGGAGGACCGCCGTGGAGAGATATCCCCCTACCAGGCGCTGACCACCTCACTGGCGGCAACTATCGGGAACGGGAATATTGCCGGCGTATGCACGGCAATAACCATGGGCGGGCCCGGAGCCATCTTCTGGATGTGGCTCTGCGCCCTGTTCGGCATGGCGACCAAGATCGTGGAAGCTGTGTTGGGACAGAAATTCAAGCAGACCGCTGCCGACGGTACTATAGCGGGCGGCCCGATGTACTACATCACCCACGGACTGAAGCTGCCGTGGCTGGCGGGTATTTTCGCCTTCTTCATGGGCGGTAAAGCCATGATCTCGACCACTATTGTACAGTCGAATTCCATCGCCCTGGCTCTTAATGCCGAGCTCGGACTGGACTTCTGGATATCCGGTCTGGGCCTGGCTGTACTTGTCTGGCTGGTAATCGTCAGGGGGATCAAATCGATAGCACGTATTACGGTATTCCTTAGCCCTTTTATGGCGTTCATCTATATCTTCGGTGCCTTCTACTGCCTGGCCGTCTTCGCCCCCCAGATCCCCCATGCCTTATCTCTCATCTTCGTCGGAGCGTTTAACCCTTCAGCGGTTACCGGCGGCGCTGCCGGTATAACCGTGGCGCATGCAATACGACACGGTCTGGCCAAGGGTGCATATTCGAACGAGGCGGGCACAGGAACGGCGGCGGTCTTCCACGCCGCAGCACGCACCGGCGAGCCGGTCCGCCAGGGACTGATCGCCTCACTCGATGTATTCATCGACACCATTGTTATATGCTCACTCACAGCGCTCACGGTTCTGGTGACCGGTGCCTGGACCGGGGGTGGTACCAGCACGGAAATGGCCGTTAACGCTTTCAACGCAGCGCTGCCCGGCATCGGAGGCCTGATCGTAGTTGGCTCCTCTTTTCTCTTCGGCTATTCCAGCCTGATTGCTAATCCTTACTATGGGATAATCTCATATGCCTATCTATTTGGAACGTGGATTAAGAAGCCGTTTCCCTGGGTGTTCTGCACCCTGATATTCATCGGATCGGTTGTGGAAGTTAAGGTCGCTTGGTCAATTGGAGATATATTTAACGGAATGATGGTTTTCACCAATATGATCGGCGTTCTCGCGCTATCCGGACTCGCCGTTGTCTCCGTTAAGGCGTATCTGGAGAAGATGGGATTCACCGCCGGTTCAACCATCAGTGCGCCACGCCGGTAACTGCCTCGTCTCAGGTGAAAGTAGGGGTCAATGGACATTCAGATCAGAGAAGTCGAGACCCGCAAAGACCTTAAGAAGTTCATTTACCTGCCGGAAAAGATACACGCCGGCCATGAAACCTGGGTCCCGCCGATCTATATGGACGAATGGACCTATTTCAATCCCGACAAGAATAAAGCCTTCTCCTACTGTGACACAGTACTCCGGCTCGCTTTCAGGAACGGCAAGGCCGTAGGCCGGATCATGGGCATTATCAACTCCCGCTACAATGAATACAGAAACGAGAAGACGGCCCGGTTCGGCTGCCTTGAAACATGGGAAGATCAGGATGTCGTCCGTGCCCTACTGAACAGTATCGAAGACTGGGCGAGGGAGAAGGGAATGACCCGTGTTGTCGGCCCTTACGGGTTCTCCGACCAGGATCCCGAAGGCTTTCTCATCGACAATTTCACCACGCGTGCAACTATTGCCACTTATCACAACTATGAGTGGATGCCGCGTTTCGTGGAGGCGGCCGGATACACGAAGGACATCGACTACTTCGTCTACAAGATCGACGTGCCCGAGGAGATCCCCGAGTTTTATAGGAAGATACACGAGCGAGTAAAGAAACGGGGCAATTTCAAAATCATTAAATTCCCGAAGAAGAAAGAGCTGAAACCG
>JAUVWC010000201.1 GCA_030604325.1 Candidatus Zixiibacteriota bacterium
ATTTCGAGCGGTCGGTGGTGGTCGAGATCAGTTCAAAATAGGCTCCGCCAACGGCGTATGAGGACGCCGAAGCGGGCTGAGCGTCGGAAGTGCCGCATGGTGACGAGCCGGCGCAGCTTCGTCAGTTTGCGGACGAATCCCCGCTGGTGAATGGCGGTGAGGGCGGTGCTCAGGAAATTCTTCAGTTCGTGGGTGTAGGGGAACCACCAGGCGGCGAAGGGGGCCTTATACTCGTAGCTGACATGCTTGATGCGCGTCAGTGAGGCCAGGCCGTGCCGTCCGTGGCTCCGGCCGACGCCGCTGAAACCCTCCCCGCCGAAACAGGCCGACGGCTCCACATATCCTGAAGCGTGGTCGTTGATGCCCACCATGCCCACACGGAGACGCCTCGCCGCCCATTCGGCCTTACTCGCATCCTCGGTCCAAACACTGGCGGCCAGTCCGTAGCGGGAATCGTTGGCCAGTTCCACCGCCTCTTCCAGCGAGTCGACTATCATCACCGGAATGACCGGTCCGAAGGTCACGTCCTTCATGACGTGCATATCGTGGTCGGCGTTGGCCAGCAGGGTAGGGGGGTAGAAGGTGCCCGAACCCTCGGGTAGGGCCGCACCGCACATGATCTCGGCGCCGCGGGCCACCGCGTCCACAACGTGCTCGTGCACGATATCGCGCTGCTGCTTGAGCGTCATCGGCCCGATGTCTATCTGCGGTTGATGCGGATTGCCCATACGTAACGACTTGCAGACGGCGACAAGCCGGACCAGGAATTCCTCGGCGATAGCACGAACCACATAAACGCGCTCGATACCGATGCGTACCTGGCCGGCGTTCGACAACCCCCACCAGGCGACCCCGACGGCGGTGCGCTCCAGGTCGCAGTCGGCGGCCACGATGGCGGCATCCTTCCCCCTCATCTCCAGGGTGGCCGATTTAAAAACATCGGCGGCGGCCTTCATAATCTTGTGCCCGCTGTACTCGCCGCCCGTGAAGCTGATGCGGGCGATGCCGGAGTGCTGGACCAGGGCGACGGCGGCCTCATCCGTGACCAGGGCCGTATTGACCACCCCCGGAGGGACGCCGGCCTCCTCGGCCAGCCGCTGGATGGCCAGGGCGGTGAAGGGGGTCACCAGGCTGGGTTTCAGCACCACCGTGTTGCCGACGGCCAGCGCCTGGGCGACCTCGATCGCCGGGATGAGCAAGGGGTAGTTCCACGGGGTAATGATGAGGGTGGGGCCCGCCGGCTCGAACCTGATTTCCCCTTTCCTTCCGGCCAGTAACGGATTCTGGAACACCGTCTTCTCGGCCGACAGGATCTTCTCGGTATGACGGGCGAGGTGGCGCCAGAAGTCGGCCGCGGCAAACAGTTCCACCACCAGGGCTTCGGTGACCGGCTTGCCCTGCTCGGAGACAATCAGCTGTGACAGTGTATCCTGATAGTGTTCGATCAGCTGGGCGAAACGGGCCAGACAGCGCCCCCGCTCTAAATAGGATAGACTGCTCCATATGGGAAATGCCCGCTCGGCTGTCTCGACGGCACAGTCGCCGACCTCGGTGCCGCCCACCAGGATCTGGCCGAGCGGCCTCTCCTCGTACGGGTCGTTCACCTCCAGCGGCCGCCCCTGCGGCAGCTCTTCCCCCAGGATCCACGATCCGTATTCTTTCTCCGGGTCGGGAATCAGCTGGAGCGGGTTGTCAGTGATGGTCGCCATCGAGTCAGTTCCCGTTCAGTGCATTGTATAGAACGCGAGCATCACTTCCATCAGATCGTCGCTGGTGAAGGTGACCTCCCAGTCGCCCGTTCTTCTTGCCCCCGGGTAGAGCGCCGCACTGTATATCGTCGTTTCTTCCTTCAGCCTCAGCACCATGGTATACGGCGGCCTTAGCTTGTAAGGCCTGTACCTGTCGAGGTTGCGCAGTGCCCTGGTAACTCCGGCCTCGATCCTCTCACGAGCCACCTCCGGGTGCAGGTTCAGTGCCGCCGAGCCGATACCCTCCTTCACCGATACCGTCTCTATCTCACCGAAGAGGTCTTTCACCTGCTCACAGATGGCCCTGTCGCCGGCCAGGAATGCTACCGGAACATTGTAGTGGCCGGCGATCAGGGCGTTGACCCCCGCCTCGGGGAGAGAGACACCGTTGATGGAGATATCCGTTATGTTCCCACTCATGGTGTGTTCGAGCAGGGCGTCGGGTGTGCCGGCCTTGGCGTGGTAGCCGATGAAGATCACGGCATCGAACGTCTCGTCGATACCCTCCATCATGCTCTTCGGTCCGCCCGACCAGTCACGCAGCAGTCTGGCGTTCCTGTGCAGCAGGTCGGGGAGGATGTTGCGCGCCGAGCCGTGGGAGTCGCGTACCACGATCTCTGTCGCCCCGGCGGCCATGGCGCCCTCGATGGCAGCATTCGTCTCCCGGGTCATGATTCTTCTGAAGTAGTCGTAGTCCTTCCCCGTCCGGCTCACCTCCTCCCAGTTCACCACCCCCGTAATACCTTCCATGTCCACGGAGATGAATACCTTCAAGCCCTGCCGGGCCTGCCCGAGGGCCGGAGTGGAGACCAGCACCAGCAGCAGCGAGGTGACCATCAACCTCTTCATGCCAACATTCCTTTTCATGCCTGCATCCCTCATTCCTGTTTTTTATCATTGGATCGACGGGATTAACCGGACCCACTCATCAGATCGACTAGATCAGCACGTCCTCCATCCAGCCGATCTTGATCAGCTCGATCCGGTCCAGGTCGGCCACACCGATGCCGTGGCGTGTATCGGCCAGGCGAACGTGTTTGGTGGAGGTTCCCCCACGGGGTGGGCGCTCGAAGAAGACCTTCCTCTTCTCCTCCAACAGCTTCACACCGACGGCATCCACTGAAACGGGATCGGTGCTGACGAGCAGGCCCTTGTATGGCCAGATGTACTGGGGATCGTAGTGATGTGGTCCGATGCCGTAGAACATGGGCCGCAGTACTACCAGTATGTTCAGCCGTGTCTTCCCGGCACAGATCGGCATCTTCCACAGGCCGCCGAGATCGGCGCATGAATCATCGTGCCAGCTTGAGGGGCGTGCGTGGAAAGTAATGTAGTTTTTTATGCAGCCGCCGATCCCGGACCAGTGGTGCGTCCGTAGTGGCCGGGCGTTGATCAGCGCAGTAGCGCTGGTGAAGATGGAATCCTGGGAGAGGTTGCGGTCGCGGGTGGAGATCCTCTCTTCGGGGATGCCGACCTCGAGCACCCTATTCTTGATGGCCTGATTCACTGCGCTGGGAGTGGGGAAGTAGTTGATAACGTTCGTCTTTATTCCGAGGATATCGTCCGGTTTCAATAACTCCTTCCAGCAGGCGGATGCATCTTCGATACCGAACAGGGTGGTGACGGCCTCATCCAACATCCTGGCGATGACCGGTCCGTTGAAGTTGCCCTCCTCATCCATCGCCTCGCTATCACGTACGAGAACACCCTTCGACGTTCTCCCTGACTGGTCCCTGATTATCTCGGGGATTGATGACAGCCCCAGCGTTATTCCGGCGGCTCCGTATGATGTGTCCCGGAGAAAGTCGCGTCGGGTCAGCGTTTTCTCCTTATTCATTTTCCTGCTCCTTCCACTCGTTGTCTCGCAACCATTAGCAGTTGCTCGGCTCGCCGGGCTGTGGGAGCGTCGAACACGGCCACGATGAAGGCGCCCGTGCGTGCCGCC
>JAUVWC010000019.1 GCA_030604325.1 Candidatus Zixiibacteriota bacterium
AGGAATGCGCACTACATCCCCTTCACGCACTACCATCTGGCGGCTTTTGATCTCGATTACCGCGTACACACCGTTCCCCCTGAACCAACGGTATTGTGCACCATCGGTCCATGCCTATACAACAATCCCGGCAAACTGCCGGATGAGCCAATTAACCCATTTCCGGCCTGGGCGTCAAGCTCCTCGGCCGCGCTCATTTATGGGCACTAACTGATGAACTTGTCTGTAACGTACCTCTTCCGGCGCAGGCTGAAGACCTCAAACTGATCAGCCGCCAACTGCTCGTTTTCCACCACCTGAACCCGCAGTCTGCACCTGTTCTCTATGGCCCGCACGAGCTGGCCGTCGTTCTCCCTCAGGTGCTCGGCGACGGTGGGATTGACCTCCAGACGGAACTTGCGGTCGCGGGAACCAACACGCGCCCGCTGGAACCAGCGCTCGATCTTGGTAGTAACGGTCTCACGGCTCATAATCCGCCCCATCCCTCCACAAGTAGGGCACATTTCGCTGAGTGTATGGTAGAGACTGGGGCGGACCCGCTGACGGGTCAGTTGAATCAGCCCGAACTCTGAAAAGTCGGAGATGCTGAACTTCGCCCGGCTACGCTTCACGCCCGCACGAAGCTCTCCCAGGACCTGTTTCTGGTGTTCGGGATCCTCCATATCGATGAAATCGATCACCACGATACCGCCGATATCCCGCAGACGAAGCTGTCGGGCGATCTCTTTCGACGCCTCGATATTGGTGCGCAGGATCGTCTGAGCCTGATCCTTGGAGCCGACGTAACGGCCGGTGTTGATGTCGATGGCCACCATGCCCTCGGTGTGCTCGATGTTGATGTTGCCTCCCCGCTTCAGCCAGACCTTGGAGTCGAACGTTTTCTTAATCTCCGGCTCGATATCGTAGCGGTCGAAAATCGGCTCTTTCCCCCGGTAGAGATGCAACCGGTTCAGCAGGTGGGGTGCCACATCCTTCAGGTAACTGCGGGTATCGTCGTAGACTTTTCTGCTGTCGATTGTCATGCGGGAGACATCCACACCAAACACATCCCTTATTATGCTGGTGGCAAAACCGGTTTCCGCGTGCAGGCGGCTGAGTGTGGGAAGCGTGGCATAGTTCTTCTGGATCTCCTCCCAGCGCTGCGTCTGGCGCACCAGGTCGTTGTGGATGTCCTTCTGCTCCCTGCCTCCGGCCTCGGTGCGCAAGATCACTCCGAGGTCCTTCGGCTTTATGTTCCGGATGATTTTGTAGAGCCGCCGGCGTTCATTACGGTCCGATATCCTGCGGCTGATGCCGATTTTGCTATCGGCGGTCAGCAGGACCAGAAACCGGCCCGGAAGGCTGATCTGGGTGGTGAGCCTCGGGCCCTTGGTGCCGATGGATTCCTTCGTGACCTGGACCATGATGTCCTGGCCACGGGCGAGTCGCTGCTCTATTGGCAGCTTTTGCCCATATGCACGCGTTTTGGTGGACGGCCGGGCGCCCGGAGGATGGATGACACTTTGAGCCTTTTCGGAATCCTCACCGTTGCCCTCGGTTTCCTCCTCATATTCCACATCGAGGGCAGCAGTGAGTTCCTCCATCCGGGCCGAGACATCGGAAACGTGGAGGAAGGCACTCATCTCCATCCCGATATCCACAAAGGCAGCCTGCATCCCCGGAAGCACCGTCTTGACCTCCCCCTTGTAGACGTTGCCTACGGTTCGGACGCGGTCGGGTCGCTCGACATACAGCTCGACAAGCTGGCCGTCCTCCAACAACGCGATGCGCTCTTCCGTCGCCCCGACGTTGATGAAGATCTCTTTATCCAACTACGTTTGTCGCCCCCTCTGGCGATCCCTCCTATTCTGAGTATCTAAGGGGATGGAGCAGAAAAATTGGTTAAGTGGAGCGCCGGACCGCTCTGGGCAAACAGATTACGGCCGGATACAGCGACAAGGCCTAGCTGAAAACTTCCTCCGCGTTGCAGGAACAATACCTGACGTGGCTACGATGGAAACGGTAGGCCCCACTGCGCTCAGATACGGTTGGCGTAATGACCATAATCGGCTTGATGGTCTCTCCACATACGGGACACAAGTCGCCTCGCTGCTCCCTGCTCTTGGCGACCTTGTCCGCAAATGTCTTGCGCTTTCTTGCCATTTTGGCTGAGCCCTTTATTACCCGGCCACAAACTTAAGAACTTTACAAGTTGTCCTACACTTTCGGGAGTGTCAATCGGTTTGTCTTTGCTTAGCCCTCAGTTGCAGTCTTTCATCTACTCTTTCAGGTGCACCCCTTCGGCCAGTTCGCGCACCACCTCCGGCGTCCACATATCTTCCAGACTGTTGCCCATCACAATGCATGCCGCACCTGCTTCGACCTTGGCCCGGGCTGCTTCCGGAGTACGAATCCCTCCTCCTACGATAAGCGGCAGGTCAACTGCTTGCGTGACCTCACGTACGATCTCCACAGGGACATCGTGTTCACCACCCGAGCCTCCTTCGAGGTAGAGGAAACGCATCCCTAGAAACTTGGCCGCCAGGCCGTGGGCCACCGCGATGTCCGGCTTGTTCCGTGGCATGGGAGCCGTCATCGACATGAACTGCACGCTCGTGATGTGCCCGGAATCGACGAGCATATAACCGGTGGGAATGACTTCCAGACCGAGGTCGTGAATTAGCGGTGCCGCCACCACATGCTGCCCGATCAGATACTCAGGGTTACGGCCCGAGATGAGCGAGAGGAACAATATCGCATCGGCATCGCCTGAGACCTGGCTGGAATGGCCCGGAAAGATCACCACCGGTAGCTCACTTCCTTTCTTGGCCGCAGCCACCGCCCTGCCGAACGTGCTGCTGAGCACCAGGCTGGAGCCGACGAAGATAAAGTCGGCCCCCCCCTCCTGGCAGATTTCGGCAGCCCGGCTCAGTTCGTCGGGGGTATTACGATCGGGATCCAGGAGGACACAAAAACAGCCGCCCCGCTCCCTGGCAGTCTCTCTGAAACGGATCTCGATAGGACCATATTCAGGGCCGTGGTGCAGATCTTCACTGGTTGATGGCATATACGAGCTCCGCGGGTTGTGTTGTGCCCCGCCTGTTATTTTCCGGGTGCGTGCGAACGTACGATTTTGGGCACTGCTGCCAGGGCTTCATCCAATTTTCCTGCATCGGGTCCACCGGCCTGGGCCATGTGGGGTTTGCCACCTCCCTTGCCACCAGCAACCGCGGCTACGTCGTTGATAATCGGTCCGGCTTTCCATCCCGCCTTTACCAGATCATCGGTTACTACGCACAATAGCACAGCCTTGCCCTCCTGCTCCATACCCAACACTCCCACACCGCTACTCAGCCGGCTTCTTACCGTATCGGCCAGGGTGCGCATCATTCCGATTTCAGGTACCTCTACCCGTCCGCTCACGACTGAGATGCCGGCAACTTCGCGGGCAGTGCCCAAGATCTCCTCCACCTGATCCATTCCTCGACTGGCGGCTGCCTGCTCGCACTCCTTCTTTAAAGTCCTGTTCTCATCCACCAGCATCCGGGCGCGCCGCAACAGTTCCACCTCGGTTGTACCCAGCACTTCTTCGAGGCCCCTCAAGGCCAGGCGCTCTTCTATTGTGGTCTCTATCGCATCTTGGCCGGTGACGGCTTCCACCCGCCGAACTCCCGATGAGATGCTCCCCTCGCGAATGAGCTGGAAGAAGCCGATGTCACCGGTACGATCGACATGCGTGCCGCCACACAATTCCATGGTCCAACCTGGGATCTCTACCACCCGGACAACATCGCCGTACTTCTCGCCGAAGAAGGCTATCGCCCCCGCCTCCAGCGCTTCCTGGTGAGGCACTTCCCTGACAACAACAAGAGGGACGTTCGCCCGGATGCCTCGGTTTACCCACCGCACCACCTCGGCCTGTTCCTCCAGGGAGACGGCGGAAAAGTGTGAGAAGTCGAAGCGGAGGTGGTCCTGCTCGACCAGTGATCCCGACTGCTGCACATGGGTGCCCAGCACATCGCGTAGTGCACCATGGATGAGGTGTGTGGCCGTGTGGTTGCGCATGATCCGCTGGCGGCGATCAGCATCGATGCGTGCCTGGACGAGCCCCGCCACGGCGATCCCCGCCATAGCGATCCCGCCGTGAAAGACCACCCCGCCGAAGCTGTCCACCCGCTCGACCCCGAAGATGAAATCATCCCCCTCGATCTCGCCCCGGTCGGGCGCCTGCCCGCCCGCCTCGGCGTAGAAGGGTGTTTCGGAGAGAACGGTAAAGCCCCTCTCCCCCTGCCCCAACCGCTCGACGGGTGCAAATTCGGCATCGAAAAGCGCAACGATCCGGCTCTCGATGGTCCACCGCTGGCGGTCATATCCGACAAATGTGCGCCCGGCTGCACCCGCAGGGATCGTATCGGCGGCGGCCAGCGCCTCTTCCTGCGCTGCCATCCCCTTGTCGGACCGGTCCGCCCGGGAACGGTCTCTCTGCTCCTGCAGAGCTGCTTCGAAACCCTCAACATCCACTGGAAATCCGCTTTCTTCAGCCATCACTTGGGTCAGATCTAAGGGAAAGCCGTAGGTGTCGTACAGAATGAAGGCCTCGTGGCCGGGGATGGCCACCTCACCCTGCGATTTCACGGCGGCCACCAGTTCCTCGAAGCGCTGCATACCCTGGTCGAGTGTTTCACCGAAGCGCTCCTCTTCGGTGCGTACCACCAGCACCGTGCGCTCGGCGGTTCCGGCGAGGTCCGGGTATGCATCCTCAAAGAGGGAAACCACGGTGGGAACCAGTTCGTAGATGAACGGCTCCTTCATCTCCAGCTTGCGACCGTGCCTGGCGGCGCGGCGGAGCAGTCGGCGCAGCACGTAACCACGGCCCTCGTTGGAGGGTATCACTCCATCGGCGATGGCAAAGGTAAGCCCACGGACATGGTCAGCAACGACCCGGTGACTGACCCCCTTCTCACCCGGGTCGTATTCCACACCCACCAGCTCGCAGACGTGATCGATCAAGGGGCGGACCAGGTCGGTATCGTAGTTGCTATCCACTCCCTGCAGTATGCTGGCCAGGCGTTCCAGACCGAGACCGGTATCTATGCTGGGCAGCGGCAGATCAACGAGTTCCCCCGAGCGCTGGGCATCGAACTGCATGAAGACCAGGTTCCAGATCTCCAGGAACCGGTCCTCGTCGGTCGGGTCGAGGAGAGCCGGGTCGAAGCCGGGTGTGGGCGCCATATCGTAAAGGACCTCGCTGCACGGACCCTGGGGACCGGTCTCACCCATACTCCAGTAATTGTGCTCCTTGCCCAGCCGATAGATGCGTGCGGGATCGATGCCGGTAACACGCTTCCACGCCTCCTCCGCCTCTTCATCATTTGTGTAGACAGTCGCATACAACCGGTCTTTCGGCAGACCCAAGGTACCCGTCAGGAAATCCCAGGCGTAGCCGATCGCCTCCTCCTTGAAGTAATCCCCGAAGGAGAAGTTGCCCATCATTTCGAAAAAGGTGTGGTGGCGAGGCGTTCGGCCCACATTCTCCAGGTCGTTGTGCTTACCCGAGACACGTATGCACTTCTGCGCTGAGACCGCCCTCTTGTAGCTGCGGGCCTCTTCGCCGGTAAATACCCTCTTGAACTGGTTCATCCCGGCATTGGTGAACAGCAGGGTAGGGTCCTCGGCGGGAACCACCGGGCTGCTCGGGACCTCGGCGTGCTCCTGTTCGACGAAGAAATCCAGAAATGCTCTGCGAATCTCGCTGCCGGTCATCGAATGGTCCGGTCCTCGGCCTTCTCTCTGCTGTTCAAGATTCTTCCTCAGTCCGGGCAAGTAATCCCTGCGATTGCATCTCTTCCAACACCGCATCCACCGCATCAAGAACGATCGAGGCAGGATAGCCAGCCCGGTCCAACAAGCCGACCATCCGGCGACGGGCCACCCAGGATGACAATCCTTCGTAGTGGACCTGCTTGTGCCTGAGCAGTGTCATGGCCTCGTCGAGGAGTCGCGCCTCGGGATCCCCCGTCTCCTCCTCGTAGGCCTTCCACGCGGCGCCGTGGGCCACCTCCCGCTCCACACCGCGCCCGCGCAGGTCGGTCTCGATGCGGACCGGGGCATATCCCTTGAGCCGGCGCCGTTCGTCGGCGAACTGCTCGGCAAAAGCCCGGTCGTCCACTACCCCGTCCCGCCTCAAAGAATCCAATACCGTCTCGATGGCAGAATACGAAAAATCGGCATGTAAGAGGCTGCGGCGCAACTCCTCTTCTGAGCGTGGGCGCACACCCAGCAGCCTCAACGCCCTGCGGCGGGCCTCATCCAGCTCGTCGGCGGCCTCCAGTTCCCCGATGAGGTGAGCGGCAATCCTATCTCCAACTTCGAGACCTAGTTCAGATAGCAGGCTGGCCGGCACCCTGATGGCGGTCTCTCCATCGATATGCACCACCCGGTGATGCGGGCGCCCTTTAGGCGTGCTGATCTTTGTGATGCGGGGCCGGGACAATATTGCGGATTACGCCTCCGCTCCGGGATCATCGGTAACCACCTCTTCGGCCGGCTCCTCCGCGGCCGGCTCCTCCGCGTCCGGCTCCTGTGCGGGACTCTCCTGCCTGGTCAGTCCAAGCTCCTCCCTCACCTTTATTTCGAGCTGTTTGCAGATATCGGGGTTCTCCTTCAAGAATGCTCGCACGTTCTCCCGTCCCTGCCCCAGTCGTTCCTGGTCGAAAGAGTACCAGGTCCCGGTTTTATCCAGGATCCCCAGGTCGAGGGCCTCGTCGATTATCTCCCCCTCCCGGCTGATGCCCTCGTTATAAATGAGATCGAACTCCGTCTGCTTGAAGGGAGGAGCAACCTTGTTCTTGACAACTTTCACGCGGGTGCGGTTCCCAATCACGTTGCTGCCGTCCTTGATGGCCCCGATGCGCCGGATATCCAGGCGCACGGAGCTGTAGAACTTCAGCGCGCGTCCGCCCGGAGTGGTCTCGGGATTACCGAACATCACTCCGATCTTCTCCCGGATCTGATTCACGAATAGGAGCACGCATTTAGTCTTGGAGATGGTGGCCGTGAGCTTACGCATCGCCTGACTCATGAGGCGGGCCTGAAGACCCACGTGGCTGTCCCCCATATCCCCATCGATTTCGGCTTTGGGAACAAGAGCCGCGACGGAATCTATGACGACGATATCTATCGCCCCGGAGCGAATCAGCGTCTCAGTTATATCCAGCGCCTGCTCCCCCGTATCCGGCTGTGCAACCAGCAGGTCGTCGATATTGACCCCCAGCCGCTCGGCGTAGATTGGATCCATAGCGTGCTCGGCGTCTATGAATGCCGCCGCCCCCCCGGCCTTCTGCGCTTCGGCGATGATGTGGAGCGCCAGCGTTGTCTTCCCTGACGATTCGGGACCGAAGATTTCCAGCGCCCGGCCCCGCGGGACCCCACCAACCCCGAGGGCGACATCCAGACCGATGCTGCCGGTACTGATGGCCGGTACCGCCTCTACCTGGGAGTCCTTTCCCAGCCTCATGATGGCGCCTTTCCCAAACTGCTTCTCGATCTGGGAAACGGCCATCTGGATGGCCTTCTCTTTTTCCTTAGTAAACCCTGCCATGGAATCTATTCCTCCCCTGCCTGCGTCCCCACCCGGGATCCCCGGACGGGAACTACCTCACATCACGGGGGGATCGAGTTGGTTCCCGTCCGGAGTCCGTTCTCTGGACCGCGTGTCCAGCGAAAGCTGGCACGCAAACGGCCCTTTTCCGCCTCGGGAACTGCACCAGTGTCTATCCGGTGTCTCCGGATGGACACGAGTTGGACGCTGAGCATACAACCGATGCGCCGCCGGCTCAACCTGCATCGGCGGCGGGTGCCGGACACAGCTCGATTTTCGCTTTTTCTTCGCTTAGGCTACTACACGGGTCCGACAATTGCACTGATATCAATCCCTACGATTTCACTCATCACCCCACGCGATCTCATTTCCTGCCTAAGTACACCGTTCCGTAATTACGCTGGCATTCAAGCGCCTCCCAAGGGGAGCCGCGCCAGGGGGTTATAGGTGGGACCATGACGGTTGAGAATGCTCTGGAAGAGTATCAATTCCCGCGAAATCCAATTTTCATAGGGCAGGGTCCATGCCGCCGCTGCCTCTTCCAGCAGGCCACGACGCCCTTCACTCTTCACCCGTCCCAGCGTCAGGTGGGGATGAAACTGGCGCCGCTCCGGCTCGAAACCGAGAGGTTGGAGGGCGGCATCTATTCCGCGCTTCAGTTCTATGACCTCTTCCGCTCCCTGACCGAACCCCACCCACACCACTCGCGGCCTCCTGAAATTGGGGAAGGCGCCCACACTATCAAAGCTGGTTACGAACGGGGAAACAGCCGCCACAACCTCGACAAGAGCGCCGGCGATCGGATCCACCTGATCCGGTTCGATATCACCCAGGAACACGCAGGTAAGGTGCATGGCCGAAGACTTGACCCACCTGATCTTACCCGCCGCGTGCGGGACCGACTCATGCAAACGGGCAAGGTGCTCGATAATGTGATCGGGTATCGGAATGGCAATGAAACTGCGGATGCTCATCCGGGTTCCCCCCAGCCACCCTCGTGGGGATTGAGGCCCTCCAGGACGCGGCGAAGCAGGTCGAGCGCCACGGCCGTCGAACGGTTCTTGTTTCGCGTACGGCCTCCCTTGCCGAGAAGATAGCGTCTCACAACGACCTCTTCCCTGCCGGCGCAGGCTACGTAGGTTAGCCCCACCGGTTTTTCTTTCGTTCCGCCGGTGGGACCGGCAATACCGGTGACCGCCACGGCGTAATCGGTGTCGGCCTTCTGCCGGGCTCCATCGGCCATGGCCCGTGCCACCTCCTCGGAGACGGCACCGTGGGCGACAAGCAGGGCCCGGGGCACGCCCAGCTCCTTCTCCTTGGCCTCGTTGGAATAGGTGACCCACCCGCCCGCGAACCACTGGGAAGCGCCGGGCACGTTGGTGAGAGAGTGGGCGATCAGCCCCCCCGTACACGACTCGGCGACAGCCAGCGTACGTCCCTTTGCCGTAAGGAACCGGGCGATGTGTTCCGTCAGATCCAGGTTCTCGCTGGCGTAGAGACAACTCCCGGCGGCCTTGCGGATGAGGGCCTCGGCCTCGTCGAGCCGCCCCGCCACGTGGCTGACATCGGCGCCTCGGCCCGTGAGGTAGAGGGCCACCCCTTCCGGGGCGGGAAGGTAGGCGAGGCTCACCTCGGGGGCCATATCTTCCAGGCCGCCGAGGCAATCGAACAGGTCCGACTCGCCGATGCCGGTGGTGCGGTACCACCTTCGCTCATAGATCACCCGGCCACCGAACTGCTCGGCCAGCAGCGGACCTACCCATACATCATAGAGCGCCTCCATCTCGCCGGGCACACCGGGAAGGGCGAACAGCATGACGTCCCCGTGCCGCCTCAACAGGCCCGGTGCGGTGCCGCACGGATTGACGTGCCATTGGAAGCCTTCCGGTACCAGTGCCTGGTCCAGGTTGACTTGGGTGGTATGCCGCCCCCGCTCGGTGAAGAAACGCCGTACGGCCTCCTCTACTTCCGGCTGGCGACGCATGTCCACCCCGAAAAGGTCGGCCAGAGTCTGCTTGGTGCGGTCATCCTGGGTGGGGCCCAGCCCGCCGCACACGATGACCACATCCCCCATCTCGAGCCCTTCGGCCACGGCGTCCCGTATTGCCCCCTCCTCGTCCCCTACCGTAACCGCCCTCTCCACACATATACCCAGATCGGAAAGCCTGCCGGCTAGCCACGCCGTGTTGGTGTCCACCCGGATGCCATTCAGCAGCTCATCGCCAACAGTGATGATACGGCAGAGGGCGTCGAATTTATTATTTATGGAATCGAGACTCGCCATCGGCCTCACTATCGGATTCCCCGAC